>DAOSUS010000012.1:39111-60063 GCA_035378955.1 Candidatus Hydrogenedens sp.
GGAAGGTATCGCCGAAGGTATTCCCGAAGGGGAAGGTATTATCGAAGGCGAAGGTATCGCCGAAGGTATTCCCGAAGGGGAAGGTATTACCGAAGGAGAAGGTATCGCCGAAGGTATTCCCGAAGGGGAAGGTATTACCGAAGGCGAAGGTATCGCCGAAGGTATTCCCGAAGGGGAAGGTATCGCCGAAGGTATTCCCGAAGGGGAAGGTATTACCGAAGGAGAAGGTATCGCCGAAGGTATTCCCGAAGGGGAAGGAATTGCCGAAGGAAATATAGAAGGCGCACAAGAAGGAGAATCGGGACCCATCCGACATTCAGCAGATACAAATGGAAACTGGAAAATTGAATTATCCGAACTACTCCGTGTTATTCAATTCTTCAATTCAGGTGGATTCCATTGTGCAGACAACCCCGAAGATACAGAAGACGGTTATATTCCAGGCATAGGTGATAATATCACATGCAAACCTCATGTAAGCGATTACAATCCCCAAGATTGGAATATCCAACTTACCGAACTACTGCGACTTATCCAGTTCTTTAATTCCGGCGGATTCTCCTACTGTCCCGAAATGGCAACAGAAGATAACTACTGTCCAAACACTCAATAAAAAATACAAACAACTATTTTAAATAAATCAATACAACAAAACATATAGATTTTCCATTCTATAGAGGCGAAAAATCTTTCGCATCCCTCCTCCGTGCCCTTTGTGCAAAATTCCCTCTGTGTCCTCTGTATAAACTTCCTTTGCGTTCTTTGTAGTTAATTTTTTTCACCACGAATAACACAACTGTGAATAAAAAATATTGCTCTTCATGTAGCTGAAACATCCCACTTCGGGGATTTAATTCGTCATACATTCGTGGCATGTAGGAAGAATGAGGCCTAGGGTACGAATAGGACATATTCGTGTGATGTTAGGTTAATCAATCCGCAATATCTTACTATCTAAGGAGAATTGAAATGTGATATAATTTCTTTTATATTTGGTTTATAAAAAGGCAGGAAGCCAACTATTTCAGTATTTATGAACCCTCATACAGGTTTTCCTACTTTCTTTTTTTTAATGTGTTCATGCCTAAAATATTTTTTCATTTGGTAAATAAAAGGCACCGAACAAAACTGACCATTGCCTATTATATTTCTATAATTTTAGGAGTAATAAATGAAAGCCACTGTTGAATGTTTAGAATGTTTCATGAGACAAGCCTATCGTTCTTCCTTGTTAGCCACGAACGATATAGAAGTTCGTAGACAAATTTTGGTGAAAGTCGGTGAAGAATTAGGAAAAATGGACCTGTCCTACTCCCCTGCCGAACTTTCTCTTGTCATCTATCAAATCACCAATCAATTATCTGGCAATCCTGACCCTTATGCAGAACAAAAAAAGATACAAAATGATTTGGCTCTACGCATTGAAGATGAACTACGACAGATAAAAAATCAAAGTCAGTATCCTTTGCTAACAGCACTTCAACTTTCTGCCGCTGGAAATATCATTGATTTAGGAATTTTGAAATCGGATGAAATAGATGTTCATTCAGCAATCGAACATGCAATCACTATAAGTTTTGAAGTAAATCACTTCGAGCAATTTGAAAAAGACCTACAACACAGTAAAGAACTACTTTTCTTTTTAGACAATGCAGGTGAAATAGTTTTTGATAAAATTTTGATAGAAGAATTACAAAAATATACAAAAGTAACTGCCGTAGCCAAAGGTTCTCCCATTATTAATGATGCATGCATGGAAGATGTCTATAAAGTCAAATTAAATGAGGTATGCAATGTTATTGCCATGGAAAAAGGTTGGATTGGGGCTCCATGGAGACAGTTAGAGCAATCCCTGCGGGAAAAAATGGATAACGCAGATATTATTTTAGGCAAAGGTCAGGGCAATTATGAGACTTTAGACGATTATCCCGGAAACGTTTATCTCCTTTTAAAAGCCAAATGTCCCGTAGTAGCAAAACACATGGGCGTAAATGAAGGTGAAATAGGCTTCATATCTACAAAATTAGCAGTGAAATAATCTCTCTTTTCTATGCAAACAAAAATACCCATAGAACGAATAGAAGCAGGAAACATGAGTTCTCTAAATAATGTTATGATTTTAATTTTGAAATAAATTATTATATGTTTTCGAAGGGGTAAAATTATTTGAAGAAAAGAATATTCTCTCTTATCACGAGGTGGATATAATTTATTCGGAGATTTCATACATACCCTTCACGATTTTTATCACAAATTTTGGCAAAGAAAAAGAATAATTTTACATTTAAGATGTAGGTTACTTTTTTGCGGAACGGGGAACAACGAGGATAGGACATTCTGCACGGCGGACAACTCGTTCTACGACACTTCCAAAGAATGGGCGTTCCCAATTACTATGTCCTCGACGACCCATAACAATAATATCTGCATGAATTTCATTTGCAAAATCTAATATGGTCTGGTAATCTCTCCCAATTTTTATTTCAACATGGACCATAATTTCGGGCGGGATTTTTGATAAATAAGACTGCCTAATACGCTCATCGATGTCCTGCCTTGCTTTGTCATCAATATTGTCTACTTCGTAAATATAAGTTTTCCAGAATTCTGCTTCTGGCTCCGGGATTACATGCAGGATGATTAATAAAGAACCGGGTCGTCGAAGCACTATATCCAGGGCATGTTGAAAGGCAATATTCGCATTCTCTGAAAAATCTGTGCAAAAAAGCACTTTTTGTGTTACATCAAGTTTGTTATCTTGTTTGGACATAAGTTTGTCCTCCTTCAAATTAGATAGTGCCTAACCAGTTGGGAAACCAAAGAACCAAACCGGGGAATATTAAAAATAAAACGCTCACTATCACTAATATCCATAGAAAAGGAATAGACCCACGGAAAACAGTGGATAAAGAAAGACTTCGGTCCATACCACTAACAACATAAACATTAATCCCAACAGGAGGCGAGATAACTCCTATTTGCGTCAGGATAACTATCATTACTCCAAACCATATCGGGTCATATCCCAATTGTTGAACTACAGGATAAAAAATGGGAATGGTCAATAGTATCAACGCCAATGCATCAATAAAACATCCTCCCACCATATAGAAAAACATAACCAAAAAGCATATAGCCCAGGCAGGAAGGGGTAAGGAAATAAGACTATTGGCTATTGTCATCGGTAAGCGTGTAATAGCAAAGAACCTACCTAAAATAACAGCACCTGCCACAATAATTAATATCATACAGGAGGTGCGAAGTGTTTCCATCATGGCACGGATAAACCCCTTCCATGTAATTTGCCGTAAAAGCAGCGATAAGAGAATTGTTCCACCCGCTCCAACTCCTGCACCTTCGGTTGGAGTAAAAAAACCCCAAAAGATACCTATCATAACCGTAAGAAACAAAATAAGCGTCTCAATAACCCCTGTCATAGATAGAATTTTTTCTTTTAAGGAACTTTTTTCTCCCGCAGGACCCAAAGAAGGGTTTTTCAAACAACGGATATAAATGTCTATACAGAAAAGGAAAGCAATAAAAATGCCTGGAAAAATCCCCGCTAAAAATAACTTACCAATAGACTGCTGCGTAAGGATACCATATACAATAAAGACCACACTGGGAGGTATCATCATTCCTAAACCACCTGCAGAAGCCACTGTTCCACTTGCTAACGCAGCATCGTATTTATAACGACGCATTTCCGGTAAAGCCACAGCCGACATCGTTGCGGCAGTTGCCGGACCGGAACCGCAAATAGTTCCAAATAAAGCACAAGCAACAACAGAAGCCATCGCTAAACCACCCGGTAGTGAGCCTATCCAGATATAAGCCGTGCGAAACAATCGTTTACTAATACCGGAATGAAAGGCTACCTGACCCATTAGAACAAATAAAGGAATTACAACAAGGCTTGGATTGGAAAAGGTATCAATCAAATCGCTCGACAACATACTGAACCCGGCATTTTTATTGACAACCATCACAAAGCCTGTCAACCCTACACCCATCATAGCGAAGGCAACAGGCATGCTTGCCACGAGAAGGAATAATAAAACGACAATACCTAAAATACCATAACCTGTAAAACTCATGGGCTGATTAACTCCTTCCCCGGTCGGAGTATATGATAAATCTTTACCAAAGAGGTTACTGTGAAAGATAACGCTAACCAGAATGGAACCCAATACACCGGCAATTGCACTGTGGAAGTTACCTCACCCGAACGATAAAGGGACAGCCCATGTTTTATCATGAAATAAATAATTAGTATAAAGAGCGTCAACATCATTAATCGGGAGATAGTGTCGATTATAATTTTCTGAACTTTAGATATTCTTCTAAACAGAAATTCGATAGCAATATGCCCTTTAACAGCCGTAGTATAAGGAAGTGAGCCTCCCAAAACAACAGCACTCGCTAAACGGACATAATCCATACTCCCACGAACACCATTTCCCAGGAACCTACCAATGACATCTGCCATAACAACTATCACGATAAAAAGTAGGGCAATGGCTGAGATAATCCCCAGCAAATACACAAGAATACGAACCCCCCTCCCATAAATTTCCATTAAATTTGAAAAGTTAATTTTCAATGAGACCCTCCACCTTATTGACTGCTAAGTTCCTGAATTCTTTTCTGTGTATCTGCTAATATTTCGGCTCGTGGTAAATTATCCTGGACGGACGCATAATCTTGTATCACAGGTTGAATAGCACTTTTCCACCGCTCTTGTTCCTCCTGTGTAAGGGGAATAATTTCTTTGCCCATACCTGTGATGTATTCTTTCGCTTTCGCATCATCGTCATCCCATGCTTGCGCATGCTTATCTACCCATTCTTCACTTGTAGCCAATATAACATCTTTAATATCTTGGGGTAATTGTTCCCATTTCGTTTTATTCATCACAACAAACATGGCGGTTGTATACCCAATGCAACGGCTATCGGTAACTGCTTGTATTACCTCGCCTTGTTTCCAGCCCTGTAATGTTTCCATCGGACAGAAAGTTGCATCAACAACACCTTTTTGTAGAGCCTCATAGGTTTCAGGTTGGCTCATTCCTACAGGTTGTCCTCCTAATTTTTCAACAATTTTCGTGCACAAACCCGTAGCACGAATTTTCATACCTTTCAGGTCATCCAGAGAACGGACAGGTTTTTTACTAGCTAAGATACCCGGACCATGAACATGAACATACAAAAACTGAACATCTTTCAATTCAGCAGGTTGATATTTTTTAATAATATCCATAGCGACACGGGCTGCCACTTTGCCACTGGGATACCCTAAGGGTAGGTCCAGTACTTCTAATAATGGAAACCTTCCCCGTGTATAAGCAAAGCAACTCATCCCAAGGTCAGAAACTCCATTAATAACACCTTCAAAACATTGGTCTGCTTTTGTCAAAGAACCACCGGGATACATGGTTATCTTCACTTTTCCATTTGTCCGTTTTTCTACTTCCTTAGCCCAACTATCGGCTAATTTATACTGGCTATGGGTGGCGGGGAAAAAAACACTGTAAGTCAGTTCAATAGGCTTCACTTCTGCAGGTTTAGGTTTAGGTTGGGGTTGAGCAGGAGTAGATGGAGCCGATTGATTGGCCGGTTGTTGTCCACCACAATGGGTCAGTAAAAGTGAAAGTAAAACAACAGCAGGAATTAAAAACGCAAAAAAATTCTTTTTCATGATGGAACCCTCCTTAATATAGGATTAATAGTATTTACTATATATACTTAATTGATTTGTTTTCAAATTTACATGATTTTTCAAAGGAACACAATATTACAATTGAAGCTTATAATATTTACCCACCGTTGCTACAAACAATTGACCTTTAAAATTTAAAGTTATTGTCTCCCGTTGTGGGCTGAATTCAGAGAGCACCCAATCCCCCGCAATTTTATCCCCCAAATGGATAAACTGTTCAACAGATTTTTTATCTTTTGTATATAGAGATACACGGAATTGAGGCGAGGTATTATTTCCTTCCGTTTTATCTACAACTTTTGCAAAGCCATGAAAGAAAACTAAAATTTCATTTTCTCGTAGAGAGTTTAAAGTTGCTTCAGATGTTTCCTGAACCTCCATAAATGGAGTTGTCTCGACTGTTGTTGTTTCATTAGCTGTATTATTTTCTACCTTATCATTATCTTCCTTCTGCCCTTCGTTTCCTTTTTCTTCTTTGTTTTCAAGGTCCGGTTTTTTTTCTTGTTGAGGAGCAGTAGTTTCCTTTTTCTGTTCAGGTAAAACCAAGCGAATTTGTTTCGGTTGATAATAATTGCCTTTACCTTCTAATTGGATGGTATAAGTACCTGGGGCAAGTTGGTAAAAAAGGGTAACGGCTTTTTTAGGACCAATTTTTCCACCTTCTTTATTAAAAACCAGGGCAATAGGCTGTGAAGAAAAACTTTCTGTTTTCACTTCATAAGGCATAAAGTTCTTTTTTTCGTCGCCCTCAACAAAGACATTAGCATATACAGGAGCAGGCACATAACGAATGTCATTTCCTAACCAGACAGACCGCATCCCTTTATTCAGGATATTTATCTCTACACGATAGGTTCCCGTAGAGGGAATATATTCTGTCCTTCCAGCGGCTCCCAGTATAGCGTTCCCTTGAAATACTCCAAAACAATCCGTAGAGACAGTAAGAACCGTCAGAAGCGTAATAAGTGTAGAAAGCACAGGTATCCAGGGAAAGCCTTTATCCTTATAAAAGGAAACCCAAACAGCAATACCAATCAATCCCAATACAATATATACGGATACTATTCGAAAAGCAAACAAACCATAGGGCGAGGCTCTTAAATCCCCTCCATACGGAGTTAAACTATACCACACAAAACTAATATGTAATGAAAATAACAAAACATAAATAACCCACAAAATACTTAACCCTATTCCCCGCATTCTCCGATAAGGAATTGAACCTACAAGAGCCAATAGTATTGCGGAGAGAAACAATCCAATAACCATCATTATCAATGTCTTTGGGGATACCAATCCCTGACTTTGGGTCATAGGTATCATTATCAACATAATCAATAAAGCAGAACAGAACCACGCAATCCACGAATCAAGCCCAATTTCTATCTGTCCTCTATCCGGACCAATCCTTGCAACAAAGGTCCCTTGCAAAGAAGGAATATCGAAACGGGAATTAGCACTGATAGCCCTTCTCGCTGTATCTCTTGTGCGAATAAGGTCTAATCGCGCCTGGAATAGTTCCTCTTGTAGTTCACGGGCTTTATTAATATCAATAACACGAGCCTCTTTTTGCTTATCAATACGACTAATATTTTTCTCAATAGACTCTAAGTCTAATTCACAATCTGTAACCAATTGTTCAAGTCGTTCTCGATAAAAAGAAATAGCACTTTGAATAATCTTCAATCGTGCGTCATATTCAGCAAGCCCCTTTTCTCCCACTTCCAGACTTACCTTACCTCCTTCTATCATCTTTTTCCACTCGGCAAATTTGTGTTCCGCATCTGCCCTTAAATCAATATATTTTTGGAGCTCTTTGATAAGAAGCGATAAAACAGAAATATTTTCATCCTCTTCTTCCAGTGGAAAAACAATATCAGGAATTTTATCCGGCAATTTGGAAAAGTCAACATCAATATATCCCCCCGCTAATTCTGGACTTATTATTGAGAGCCAGCCTTCTAAATTCTTCCTCCGTCGCGCCAATCGTTCCCTGCGAATTCTTAGAGGTACAACCGTTTTCCAGTAATGCTTAAATTCTATATCCCCTGTTCGAAAAGAAACTACGATTTTCCCCAATTCCTTTTCTACCTGCTTAAGTTGTTCCAGCACCTCACCATGTCGGGCTTTTATTTTATCATCTAAAGAAGCACGCATTCGGCGCACTTTAGACAAGATTTCTAACAAATCCGTTTTTGTTTCTTTCCCGATAGGTTTCTTTTGCCTTATTGCCTGCAAATATCGCTGGGCTTTATACTCTGCAGAGATTAATATTTGTAAAATCTCCAGAAAATCGAAAGGCAGAGAATACGAGCCACTAAAATCAGAAAGTACTTGTTCCTCATCCGAACTGGATTCGCTAATAGGCTCTGACTTCTCTTTTGATGATTTTTTGCGGAGGTATTCCGGGTGGTCTTTGAGATAGAGTTCTGTTATCCCCGGCGGAAGTTCTTCCCTCGTGGGAATACGAATCTTTTGCCTGCATGCAACACAGCGACCTGGCTTTCCATACATATCCGGCAGGACTCGCATTTTCTGACCACAGATACAATATATTCTCAGTTCCGCATCTTTAGGCTCAGACATATCCTATCCATACTTCTGACTGTTATTGTGTGTATATATTTCTGTCAACAATTTATATTCTATTATTCTGACAAAATTCAGTCAAAATATCAAATTTTTCTTGACGAAAAATCATATCATTATTTCTCAACTCATTTAAATATAGACTTTTCAGATTTTTTTGTTCCTAAAAATATTGGATTTAAATAAGACAATTTTAGAGATGTCTTTATTTCTGTGAAGTTGGCGTTTTTTTTGCTAAATATTTAATACCCCTGATGCCCGACGCATAAAGACGGTGAATGATACATGCCTGTGATGCAGTTTCATTCGCCGTCTATTTTTTTATAAATAAGGAATAATATTTTATTTTGATAAGTTTATTTTTTGATATAATTATAAAAATTTCATGATAGAGCAATATAAAGGGCATTGTTATGCTGGATGGAAGGTTGTCATCATGTATTAATCATCCTTCGGTTTCCGCCGTTGCACGATGTAAACAATGTGGAAAACCTGTTTGTGGGGCGTGTGTAATTAGTTCTCCGTTAGGCTCTTTTTGTTCCGATGCGTGTCGCGAACGATTTGAAGCGTTTTCAAAACGCGTAAAGGAATTAGACCGTGACACAGCCCGTGCTCGATGGAATATCGGAACAAAGTTGAGGCAATTTTTTTCTTTCCTTATTTTCGTTGTTGTAGTTCTAATTACTCTGGGTGTAATTGGAACTTTATTTAATATTCCTGTTTTATCGCAGGCTGTTTTTTTCGTTCGTTCATGGCTGGGTATTTAACAAACTATAAGGAGGGCTGTTTATGGATTTAAGTGGATTAAAATGGCCATTAATCATTCTTATCCTCGTCGTTATCGGCTGGTTAGGCTCCAGCGGAGGTGTCAACTATATGGTGAATAATTTTACGAAGGCAACACCGGGAGTTGACGCTCAACGCGATAAAATTGATGAAGCCGGTCTAACACGCGTTGCAGGCTATCTGATGATGCTCTTGAGATGGGAGCGGTCAAAAGATGTCCTTGAAACTGTCATCAACCGATATGGAAATACCGGTGCGAACTATTGGTATAACATGTATCGTTTAGCAAAATGCTATGAAAAATTGGGGCGTTATCAGGACGCTTATAATATACTCAGAGACCTTGCCCAATTAAATGCTCATCAAATGGATGACCGCGTTCCTGAGTTTGATAACCTTAACCTACGCGCTAATAAATTAAAAGAAGTTCACAATTTACAATAAGTTCATGAATAAATCAAATATTATTTATGGTCGCACTCCTGTTTTGACCTGTCTTCAAGCAGGACGCCGTCCTGTTTATAAAATATACATTCAACAAGGTCTTTCTCTGACAGAATTTAAAAAATGGGAAGGTCATATTCCGATAGAGGAAAAACCTCGGGGCTATTTAGACCGAATAACGAAAAATGGGGTACATCAAGGGATTGTTGCAGAGGTAGAGGAACTTCACCTTTTGAACTTTGATGATTTCCTGCAAAATTATTCGGCACAGACAAAAAAAATGGTCGTTTTAGACCATTTAGAAGACCCTCGCAATTTAGGCGCAATTATCCGTTCTGCGGTAGCATTCCATATAAATACAATATTCTTACCGCAGGAAGGTTCCGCTCCAATAACACCCGTCGTCGTAAAAGCAAGCACAGGCGCCATTGAATACGCTCAAATGGTTCAGGTTAAAAGCACACTGCAAACTGTCCGCAAACTTAAAGAACTTGGCTTCGGGATATACGCACTCGACGCTGACGGGAATATAAAACTAAATGAGGTAAAATGGCAAAATCAGAGCGTCCTTGTAATTGGCAGCGAGGGAAAAGGAATTCGCCCATTAATCAAACGAGAATGCGATTATGTCATATCCATACCTACAAAACCGCCTATGGAACAACTCAATGCCAGTGTAAGTGCCAGCATTGCCTTCTATGCGATGTCCCTATCAGGATGATTTGTGATACGATAATTGCTTTATCCAAAAACGAAAAAAAGAAAGGTAACTGCTATGTTTTTGCGACTGTGCTTCCTATGTATACTCTTATTTAATACTCCATGGGCTTCCTCAGAATTCTGGTATGAAAATGCAAAGGTTGGAATGGAAGTCGGTCCTACAGGGGCACAATGGGGTTTTTCTGCTGTAATGGATGAACGATATTGCTCGAAATTGGACGGTGCAGAAATTGTTCGCAAATGCCATCAAGCACATTGTGATTATATTGTTGTATGGGTTCGAGATGGGGATTATGCATATTACAATTCAAAAATTCTACAGAAAGCACCGGGACTAAAAGACCGTGACCCACTTCAGGAAGCTGTCAACGAGGCAAAAAAATATAATATGCCTGTAATTGCTTATTGCGTGGTTCAGCAGGGAGGACATTACATTGAACAACATCCGGAGTTCCTTATGTATAGCCTTGATGGAAAACCTATTTATCATCGTTTTTGCTATAACTCGGGATATCTGGAAGTAATGAAACAGATTGTTGATGAAATTATGGATTATGGCATTCAGGGCTTTCATATTGACATGATAGACCAGGGCTTTAGACCACCCTACGGTTGCGCCTGTCCTGTATGTAAAAAGATGTTTAAGGAACAGTATGGATTAGAAATACCAACCTCAGTTACCTGGGATAATACATGGAAAAAGTTCTTGGAGTTCCGCTATAAAAGTAGTGAACAATTTGAAAAAAAATTATATGAATATATTAAACATCGCGATGCAAAAGTTTCTGTAGATTTTAATTATCATGGCAATCCTCCCTTCAGTTTCGAGGTGGGTCAGCGTCCTGTTCAACATGGGGAAAATGGAGATTTCATCACTGGAGAAACAGGTATTTGGGGATTTAGTGCCTTGACTGTCGGGCTTAATGCAGAATTTTATCGTTCTGTGGTTCCTCATCAACGAGTTCAGGTAGCTATACAACGAGGTGTTCGCATGTATCACGACCAGACAACACGCCCCCTGAATGATATTCGCTGGGAATTGTTAACATTGTTTGCTCATGGCTCCTTCGTTACAATGGTGGACAAACTGGGCTTTGATGGCACATTAGACCCTGTTGCCTATAACCGTATCGGTAAAGCCTTTCAGGAAATTCATGAAAAAAAATCCTTCTTCTATCATAAACCCGTATATGAAGTAGGCATCTACTTCAGCAGCAAAACACGAGATTGGGTTGCAAGGGAAAATCCTTCAAATTACTTTGCCTCATTTCTGGGAACACATAAAGCAATGGTATATGAACACATTCCCTGGGGTATTTTGTTAGATGAGAACTGTACCTATGAAAAATTATTAGAATTTCCGATAGTTATTCTGCCCAATGCAGGCGTTTTATCATCAGAAGAAATAGATATGCTTACAAAATATGTGCATGATGGAGGAAAACTAATTATTACAGGGCTAACGGGTTGCTACGATGATTGGGGAAACATCAGCACATATAGATTAGAACCTTTGACAGGTTGTAAATTTATATCAAAAATGGATAGTGAAGATAACTGGGTTTCATTGGAACCCGCACAGACACAAGAAGAAGAACGATTGGCAAAAGAGATTGAACATGCTTATATAAACGAGAAGGATTACAAAAACTCTATTACCATGCCCATATTGATAAAAGGACCTGCTGGAGTATTTGAAACTACCTCTGCAAAAACAGTCGGTAAATTATGGAAACCTTACCGTACCCAAAGACAGGTAGAGGGAAAAGAAGGAACAGAACTACCTATGAGCCCCGAAACAGTAGTAGGTCCTGCAATATTTATAAATCAGATAGGTAAAGGCACTGTAATAACATGGGCATGTTCGCCAGACTACGCATTCGGGTCTGAATATGCTCTCCCCGAATGTAGAACTTTACTGGGAAATGCGGTTCGTTTCCTGAACCCAAGCCCCGAAATACAAATATCCGCACCAACTTTTGTGGAAACAGTTGTCCTTCGCAAACCTGAAAATAAAGGATACTATATCCATTGTATTGCCTATTCATCTCCCCCTCAGACCATTCCCATGAAAAACCGTCCTTATGTTCTTCCATCGTTGATTGAAGATACACCGTGTTTTTATACCACGATTACTACGCAGGAACCTATTCAGTCTATCACTACAAACAATACAACTACCCCAATTGAAAAATTATCCGAAAATAAAATCAAAGCGTTCATAACCGACTTACATGAAATAATAACACTGACAAAATAATCACACATTGTTTTACTATACCAACGCATGTTAATTAGAAAAAATGTTAAGTGTATGTAATTTTTTAGTCATTAAAAAGAATATCATTTGGTAATATATATAAAAAACATATCAAGGATTAGTAAGGATGGTTTATTATGCCTAAATTTTCTCGCCGCAGATTTTTTAAGACAGCAATGGGGATTGCAGGATTAAGTTTAACCTCATCATCGTATATACCACCGTTTAGTATGTCTTCCAATCGTATTCCTGTGATTGATATAACAGACTTATATCATCCCCCACAAGATTTCGGAGATACAGTGGACTTAATTTTTCCTTACGCAATCCCTGAGATTGACCTATTAGGCGTCTTATTGGATGTAAGTCAGAGGTATCGCATGAAATATATGGGGGAAGGGGAACAAGGTTGGTATAATGACCCAACAGGAGGCAGGGAACCCGGGGTTATTACAGTCTGGCAATTAAATTACTTATTTGACCGTGCAGTGCCCTGTGCTCCATGCCCTTTTGTGCCTATGGCAAGGCCCACAGACCCCCAAACTTCACGAGGGGTATTTGAAAATCAAGGAATACAACTATTCAAATCATTATTAGAACAATCTTCTCAACCTGTGGATGTCGTTTCTTTTGGTTCTGCCCGACCTATTGCCGTTGCTATGAACCAATTCCCTGATTTACTCCGTAAAAAAGTAAACCGAATACATCTTTGTGCCGGTTCCTATCCACCGGGAAAACTATTAGAATGGAATGTTAAATTAGACCCTAACGCCTTTGTTCGGGTTCTTTCTGAGGATATCCCCATATATCTCTATCCTTGTGCAGATAAGGACAACGCCTTCGCATTAGGGAACTATAACACCTATTGGCTTATGCCCAACCTGGAATTTATGAAAGAGATAGACCCACGATTGCTTCGCTACCTTATATATTCACATAGTCGTTCCCATCGGGTTGATTTTTTACAAGTATTGGAAGAAGAACCTTCCGAAACAGATAAAAACGCCTTATTCCAGCGGGCACATAATGTCTGGGAAACCGATGTCTGGTTAGAAGTAAGTAAACGCCTACTTGTTCAGCGTGCAGATGGCAGTTATCAAATAATCCCTTCCACAGAACGAAAAGCCAGCGACCGAATAATTTCCCCGTCTTTCTTACCTGTCCGTTTCAAGCCATTTTCAGATGGCAATTTTGAAATGGAACAGACAAACCAGGAAACACCCCATCGTATATTTTTCCGTTCTGACCCCGAAGAGCATCAAAAAGCCCTACGCGAAGCCTTGCCTATACTATACAAATCATTCAGAACTGTCCCAAAAACATTTTAAAATTTAGAAGACAGATAAGACCTAATCCTTGTGTTAGTCAGTTTGACTAAAAATACCGTATTGTATCTTTTCGGATGAATGGAACTGATGAGATATATGGCACATAGGTGCTAAATCGAGTTAAGGAGTTAACTGCCACGGATAACATGAATAGAAACGAATAAATTAGATGAAGGTCCTCGTTTCCAGGATTTTTAAAGTTTATTCTTTTACCACAAAGGGCACAAAGACCTTACACAAAGTTCACAATATAGAGGCAAAAAATCTTTCGCCTTCACCTACTCCGTATCCTCTGTGGTTAATTCTTATCCCAAAGTAGGGGTACAGTATGCCCTGTCCCTACGACTGAGAAAGAATATAAATTTGTTATCTATGTCTTATAGGTTATCAAGAATAATTTAGGTATTCTTCTTATTAACAAAATACAAAACTATATCCTTCTTCACTGGAATAGAAACCCATTAAATATTACTTACTTCATATTTAAATAGATAGAAGGATTAATTTGATACTCTGCAATTTTGCGGTAAAGGGTGCTTTTACCTATGCCTAACATTTCCGCAGCAGAAACAACATTTCCTTGTGTTTGTTGTAACGCTTTAATAATATGGTTTTTTTCAAGTTCTTCAAGGGTAGGAAACTTCTCAGGAGTGTAAACACTCAATTCCGTAACAAGGTCTTGGAGTTGAATTTCTTCATTTTTTGCAACGATAGATGCACGCTCTATGAGATTTCGTAATTCACGAACATTCCCATGCCACGGCTGATTTTCAAGCCATTTTAGGGCTTGTGATGAAAATCGGGTTGCACGCACAGGATATTTTCGCCGAACCTGTTGTAGAAAATAATCTGCAAGCAAGGCAATATCTTCAATGCGTTCTCGTAGGGGGGGAATAGATATTACAAAAGCATTCAGTCGGTGAAACAAATCCCTTCTAAAACGACCTGCACTAACTTCAGAAGGTAAATCTTTGTTCGTAGCAGACAATACCCGCACATCTACCCGAATATCTGAATTACCACCAACCCGTCTGAAGGTTCCAGTTTCAATAGCACGAAGGAGTCGTGCCTGATGATTTAAACTGAGGTCACCAACTTCATCGAGGAATAATGTTCCATTATTGGCTTCTTCCATCAATCCTATTTTAGTAGCATGTGCACCTGTAAATGCACCTTTTTCATGTCCAAAAAGTTCACTTTCAAAAAGTTCTTCTGGAATGGCTGCACAATTAACAATTACCAATTTTTTCTGGGAACGATAAGAAAGATTATGGATAAGACGAGCAACCAGTTCTTTGCCTGTACCGGTTTCGCCCAAAATCAGAACACAAAGGTCAGAATGGGCACAATCGCGAGCAAGAGCGCGAACTTTTTGTATGGCTTTACTATCCCCTATTAACGGGTCGAAATTTATCCCTCCGGAAATTAATCGTTGATTTTCCCATTCTAATTGCTGCATCCGTTCTGCAGCACGAAGATATGGTGCTAATGTATGTGCCATTGCTAACAAATACTCCAAATCGGCTTCTTCATAAAACCGATGGGGTGTATCTGCCATCATTACCAGGGCTCCAATCACCTCTTTACCAAGGGCTATAGGGGCAATGACGGTATTGCGAATAACAGTTTCTCCATTCTTATAAAACCTTTCGGGATATAGTACCCCCCGAGGCATCTCTCGAATTTGAGATAAAAGTTGTATTAATTGTGGAGTTGATGTTATGGCTTGGGTCGCACTTTTGGGGTAAATATAATTCTGAGAGGGGTCTTGTGTAAATTGAATTAAACAGAAAATATTCGGATTAAATCGCTCCTGAATCACTTTCAACGCATGATTAATAATATCTTCTACCTTATACAACTGGCTTAATTGACGGGCAAGCAAAAAAAGCCCCGCCAGTTCTTCCGCCGTTCGAGGGTTCCCTGTTTCAAATAAGTTTTGAGGAGACCCTTCAATAAAGACAGGTGCTCCTATTTTTATGGGCCGTGTTGCTCGAAGCTTTTTTGTCTCATCCCCAGTCACACTACCTTCTGGAATTACTGTCCCTACGGAAAAAACAATACTCCCAACTCCTATATCATCTCCAGGACGAAGCACCTTTTCTTTTATAGGATGTCCATTTACAAATGTTGAATTGCTACTTCCCAAATCGCGAATAATTAGCTCGTCGTCTGAAATAAACAATTGGCAATGATGTCGAGAAATAAGAGGGTCATCAATAATAATTGAACATGTTGGGTCTCGCCCTATATTTAATTCTCCATCTTCAGGGATGACCCAGGCATTGCCTTTTATATACCCGGAACGAGCCGTAATTATAAACCTTAATTTTTTCTCATTTCCTCTATATGACATTTTTCATTTCCTCTATTCAATAGAATACAACAATAAAAACAAAATTTCAATTTTTTATTTTTCCCAAATTGGGAAATATTGAATTCCCAAAATGGGAAAACAAGTTCATGTTTCCAATTTTAAGAATTTATAATTTTCACATAAGATACTGATTATAAATATATTACAATTGTAATATGATTATGGCATATATATTGCTACATATAAAATACAACAATTGAATAAAGTAAGCGGGACTCCTGAGGAAGGAGTGGAGTTCTAATTTAATAATAAAGAGCCCGCTGGAACAAGTAAAATTTAACAAGGGCTGCGGCTTGCTCCCCAGTGGGCTCTTATCATAGTTTTTGGCTTCTTAAATCCCTCCCTTCCTTTCATTAAACTACCGCTTCCAAAACAAACCAAATCTCATCTTCCCTTACATTTCGCTCCCCAAAAGAGGGTAGTGCAGAGGGTATAAAATATACCCTTGCCGTCGGTTCTTTCGAACCGACGGCACTTTTTTTTATTAAAACTCCATATTATTTATATTATATACTCTTTTAATTACATTTCCTCCTAAATAACCTATCTATAATTCTATAGTTCATAAGTTATTACATTCTATAATGTAATTAAAACTGTATTTACTACAAAAAATTATCTCTATTTTTTACTCATATTAAAGAAACATAGAAATTTTTCAAAATTTTTATTTGTTAGGATAGATTTAATAAATTAATTTATTTTAATTTTTAATCTTGTATATTAAATTTTTTAAATAAAAAGTAGATTTTTGAAAAAATATGTTATAATTATAACAAGTAATTTGCATCAGGGTTGTGTGTTTTTTAATTTTAACTAAAAAAAGAAAGGGTTAGAAATGAAAAACAAAATTTTTAAATGTGGAATGGGTTTACATTATATATTTTTTTGTGTTATGCTGCTCGTTTTTTCTTCGCCACTTACTTATGCCGCCCCTATTCCAATTTCAACATTAAATGGCTTGAAAAACATAGGTGTTTCAACACCATTAAATGCCGATTATATTTTAACTGCTGATATAGATGCTTCTGAAACAAGATTCTGGCCTGGAGGTTTTGACCCTATCGGGGATGACACTCATCATTTTACGGGTTCTTTTAATGGTAATGGACACATAATCTATGACCTTTACATAGCCAGACCTACTGAAAAATATGTTGGATTATTTAGTTATATAGAGGGAGGCTCCATCAAAGATTTAAAATTATACAATGTAGATATAAGTGGTATGACTATAGTTGGAGGTGTAGCAGGGACTATAGAAGGTACTGACATCAAAGGTTGCATAGTTCACGGTCAGATACAGGCATCTTCAGTATGTGGAGGTATAGTAGGGAGTATCACATCCTCGTCCAGTGATATGTCAATAAGCATGTGCTATACATTAGGTTCGCTTAGTTGCCAGGATTTTGCCTCTACAGCAAAAGAATATTTTGGCGGATTAGTTGGAGTTGTAGAGCCTCACACTAACTCCATAACTATCTCTAATTCTTTTTCTCACATGAATATTTTCACTTCGATAAGTGATATGAGTTTTGTTGGTGGTTTCGTAGGAGAATTAACCGACGAAGTATATGTAGTAGAATGTTACTCCGTAGGAGAAGTTCCTAATGGAAATCAGGGTATAGGAGGTCTTATTGGCTACGCAGACCATCCGGAGTATGTAGAAAACAGTGTATGGGATATGGAAACCAGCAGACAAACAGAATCATCCGGAGGTAAAGGTTATAGCACAAATGAGATGATAGTTCCAGACACATATTCCGACCTGGGTTGGGATATATCTTCTGAACCTTGTGTAAGCTGTTCAACCACATGGTCTATATACAAAGATTACACCTATCCTTTCCTTTGTGATTTATCCAATATAATCCCTAATGTTGAAGGCGATGAATTAGCAACAGCTATTGATACCATAACAAAAAGTGGTTTTAATTCTGAATCTGTACAGGTATATCACAATACCATTCCATCAGGGTATGTTATTGAAACTATTCCGGAGAAATCTTGCTACTTTCCTTACGGTTACACTGTAACTGTTAACTATTCTATAGGACCTTATCCTCCAATTTATATCTCCACGATAGAACAATTACAACTTATTGGTAATGACCCTAATTATCCCAACGATAATATATACATACTGTCAAACGATATTGATGCTTCTGCGACAAGGGACTGGAACAGTGGAAAAGGTTTTATCCCTATAGAAACATTCTCGGGTGTTCTTGATGGTGATGGTCATAAAATATCGGGGCTATATATATCAGATGATTCTGGAGAACCAACAGGTCTATTCCGAACAATAAAGAAACCCAACGGTTCTTTCGGAAAAGTACAAAATTTAATTGTAGAGAATGTAGAAATATATGGCATTGGTTATGTCGGAGTTATCGCGGGAAAAATAGAGACTTCTGTTGCAGAAATAGAGCCCACTTTAACAAATATAGCGACCAGTGGAGAGGTATTTGGTATAAATTCAGTAGGTGGTCTGGCAGGTGCTATTTACGGAGGAATAACAGCGAATGACTGCTCTATCCGTGCCAATGTAAATGCAAGAGTATCGCCACCTAAAATAACCTATGGCCATTTTGGAGGTGTTTGTGGTCGTGCTATAGGTTGCAATCTTTCAAGAATTTCGTTTATCGGTGCTATCCGTTCCGGAATAGGAAATAATTTTGGAGGCATAGCAGGTTCTTCCTCTATGGATTCAGCAATTGGTAGTAGCCCAATTATTAAGGATTGTTATGCTCATGTTTCTATACAGAATACAAACCCATCGAGTGATAATATTGGTGGACTTATTGGTTTTGCAGATGTAAATACAGAAATTGATAATTGCTATTCTGCATCTACTTTCTCTAATTCTGCTTCTGCAGGTGGACTTATTGGTGATGGTACTGATCCTATTACAGTAAGTAATTGTTTCTGGGATAAAGAAATATCTGGGGTATCTACTTCCTTTGGTGGAGGAACAGCAGAAACAACAGAGAATATGAAGAAAACAGTAACATATCCATCCAGTTGGGACTTTGCCAATGTATGGGGAATAATCGAAGATAAAAGTTACCCCTTATTGTATAATGATTTGATAATAATGATTAATCTTCAGAACTGGTATTATGTGAACGCCATGGATTGGTTATCATTCTATGGCATTTCGAGTGATATTAATACTCGTTGCAGTAATGTTATTCCACAGAACAATGTTATATCTCAATCGGTTTCTCCACAAGAATGGATACAAGTATTTCCTACGGACCAAGTAATATTAGATGTTTCTGATGGACTTTGTCCCCCAATTACAGTAAACTCAATAAATCAAATTGCACAAATTGGCAAAGTTCCCGAATATCCATTAGATGGATATTATGTGTTGGAAAACAACATTGACGCATCAGACACTGTAAACTGGAATAGCGGTGCTGGCTTTGAGCCCATAAAAAACTTTACAGGTCTATTTTCAGGTGCGGGACATATCATATCTGATTTATATATCAACCGACCAACTGAAGATTATGTAGGATTTTTTGGTTTCTTAGAAAATTCAGCCAGAATTATTAATGTATATATATTAAAAGCAAATGTAACAGGCAGAGGTGCCGTTGGAATATTGGCGGGAAATAATTTGGGACAAATATACAATTGTGGTGTCCATGGAACAGTCCAAGGAAATGATAGTTTTACAGGTGGTTTGGTTGGTGATAACAGCGGTATAATTTATGAGTCGCTCGGAGTAGCTCAGGTCATCGGAACAGATAATGTTGGTGGACTTATAGGAACAATTAGTGCGTCATTATTTATGGGGACAAATCATGAAAATTACTTCTGGGGGACAGTCTCCGGTAATAACAATGTTGGTGGTTTTATAGGGTATAACCGCGGATATATTGAAAATTGCTATACAGCATCACAGGTAACTGCAAATAAAGGAATTATAGGCGGTTTCTGCGCAACAAATGATACATCAGCTACTATTGATTCATCCTACTGGGATAAAGAATACAGTGGAATAGAAATATCCGAAGGAGGTGAAGGGAAAACAACTATGGAAATGATGACACAAACAACATTTTCAGGATGGGACTTTTCATCAATATGGATGATAAATGAAAGCGTTACTTATCCATTTATACAAAATAATTATCACTCTAATATAGGAGATTTAAGAGGGATAAATTATAATACCTTAAAAAATTATTTTACAAGTTTGGGTTATTTTCCCTCCAGCACAGAAAGATGCGACTGGACATATGGTGCAGGATTAATTGTAGAGCATACATTTATGAATTTAGATTTACCTATATTTTCAAATATTGATTTTGTTGTATCATCAGGTTTTTGCACTACGGTTCCAGATGTAGTCGGAGATACACTTATTAACGCTATTAATGAAATTAATTCCGCTCATTTAGTAGTTGGAAGTGTAGTAGAAGAATGTAATACATACCCATTAGGTGTCGTTTTTGAACAATATCCAGTTAATGGTGAAGTTGTTGTCGAAGGGACTACAGTTTCACTGAAAGTGTCTTCAGGACCTTGCCCCGAAGGAGAAGGAACACCCGAAGGTGTCGTTGAAGGTACACCCGAAGGTGTCGTTGAAGGTACACCCGAAGGCGTCGTTGAAGGTACACCGGAAGGCGTCGTTGAAGGTACTCCCGAAGGCGTCGTTGAAGGTACTCCCGAAGGCGTCGTTGAAGGTACTCCCGAAGGCGTCGTTGAAGGTA
>DAOSUS010000013.1 GCA_035378955.1 Candidatus Hydrogenedens sp.
GTCTTTGTGGAACAGAAAAGACACAGCAAAGAATTCAACACATGTTAACCACAGGTAAACCGTTACGGAATTAACCTTAAAGTTGTAAGGAGGATTATATATGGAAAAAGCATATATTGTAGCAGCATGTAGGACTGCCGTAGGCAAATC
Source organism: Candidatus Hydrogenedens sp. (assembly GCA_035378955.1). Classification (NCBI taxonomy): domain Bacteria; kingdom Pseudomonadati; phylum Candidatus Hydrogenedentota; class Candidatus Hydrogenedentia; order Candidatus Hydrogenedentales; family Candidatus Hydrogenedentaceae; genus Candidatus Hydrogenedens; species Candidatus Hydrogenedens sp. Next base: position 151 of record DAOSUS010000013.1, read on the forward strand.
AAAGAAAGGGAGTGCCATTGCACATGTCCGCCCGGATGATTTATTAGCGGCAGTATTAAAAGAAGTTGTGAAGCGTTCTGGTATTCCAGCCGAGCGATTTCAGGATTGTATCATCGGCTGTGCGTTCCCTGAAGCCGAAGCAGGGATGAATGTCGGTCGTATTGGTTTGTTAATTGCTGGTGTGCCAGACACTATCTCTGGCGAGACCGTAAATCGTTTTTGCTCTTCGGGATTGGATACGATGGCAATTCTTTCTTCGAAAATTGAGTGCAATATGGTAGATGTAGGTATTGCGGGTGGTGTGGAATCCATGAGTGTGATTCCAATGGGCGGAAACAAAACCTGTCCGAACCCCCGCCTGATTCGTGCAAATCCGCGTGCCTATACCTCTATGGGACAATGTGCAGACAATGTTGCTAATGATTTTGGTATTACCCGCGAAGAATGCGACCAGTGGGCTTTGCGTAGCAATCAATTAGCGGTTAAAGCGATTCAAGAAGGTAAGTTCAAAGAAGAAATTGTTCTCATAGAAGTAAAAGGTTTGGATGGTAAAACCTTTATCTTTGATACAGATGAAGGTCCTCGTCCCGATACAACACTTGAAGGATTAGCCAAGTTGAAATTAGCATTTCAGGGTCCCGCAGGAAAAGGTGTTACAACCGCAGGAAATGCAAGTCAAACCAGTTGCGGTGCGGCTGCAACAGTAATTGTGAGTGAGGATATTGTCAAAGAATTCAACTTAAAACCGCTGGCACGGTTAAGGGGATACGCCGTTGGCGCTGGGGACCCGGGATACTTAGGACCTGCTCAAATTCCTGCAATTCAAGAAGCATGTCGTCAGGCAGGAATTAAACTAGAAGACATTGGTTTAATAGAGTGTAACGAGGCGTTTGCTTCTCAGACACTTTATGTTATTAAGACCCTTGGTTTAAATCCGGATATAATAAATGTCAATGGTGGTGCGATTGCTCTTGGACATCCGTTGGGTTGCACCGGTGCAAAACTTGCCTGCACATTGATATATGAAATGCGCCGTCGTGGCGTGAAATGGGGACTTGAAACGATGTGTATTGGTGGTGGTATGGGTGCTGCTGGTGTCTTTGAATTGTGTGAATAGTTAATACCTAAAAGTCCTTGATTGCCTTCAACCTTTGCCTCGTGTTACGGGGCAAAGGTTGATTTTTTGAAGGTTTAAATAAGCAAGTCGAGAGCTATTCGTCATAAGGTCTTAATGGCCTTGCCCAGCGTTCCATACGCCAATCAGCATTTTTTATTCTCCAGCGTAAAAGTAATGATAGATAATGGGGTATGAGATGTCGGTATTTTTCATCCGCTGCTAAATTATTTAATTCTCCATGAGGAGAAGAAATATCGAAAAGTCGAGGTGATAATTTTTCCTCTCCAAAAAAGACACATTTATATTTTGTATCGCGAACCGCACAAATTAGGCACTTTTCCGCTTCTGTTTTCTCCTGTTCTTCCGGAGTAAGATGGTAGTAATAGTAATACTCGTAAAATAGAGCCTTACGATTGATGGCAGGTATATCATTATGAATACGAGGCAATAAATTTTCCCCCTGAAAAAGAGGATAATTGGGGATATTAAGGTAATTGCAGATTGTAGGTGCTATGTCAATTAATTCGACCAAGTCGTTTATTACCTGTCCCCGAGTAGCATGGGCTTGTTCGGATGGGTCGTGGATTATCAGGGGCACATGATAGGCACTATCAAAATAATGACATTTTCCTGTTAGGAAGTGGTCTCCGAGATGTTCTCCATGGTCAGAAGTAAAGATGAGCAAAGTGTTGTCCCACAAATTATGAGACTTTAAGTAATCAAATAATATTCCTAAATTGAAATCCAATTCGGTTATCATGCCGTAATAAGCAGAACGAAAATCTTGTAGATGTGTTGGGTTAATAAGAGAATTGCAAGTATCTTTCCCTAATCGTTTGAAGTAGGGGTCGTTTTGGTAGTAATTCAAATCGGCTCGTATAGGAGGAGGAAATAAAGTGTCTCTATAAAGTTTAAGGTATAGGTCAGAACATAAATTGGGACTATGAGGTTTTATATAGTTTAAACATAAGAACCAAGGGGTATCTTTTTGACTGTCAATATATTCAATTGCTTTTTCTGTAATGAACCTGCATTCACTATGTTCTGATTTATATCGAGCGGGATAATATTCCGGGAGATGTGCTCCGGGTCCTTCTGGAGGAACATCAGGCTGGCACATATATTCACGATTACACAGTTCTTTGGGATACCCTTTTTCTCTTAGATAGGCATACCATTCAGGTGAATCATATTCATGTTGGAATAAATGATCGAACCCGGGTAAGGCATATTCGTAACTTAATGAAGAACGATGAGGATGATGGGGAGGAAGAATACTTGGGTCTTTGGCATAATCATTGTAGCCAATTAAAGTAGGATTGTAGCCGTAATTTTTCAAATAAAAAGCGATGTTTTCTTCAGCACAGCGTAAAGGGGTCTTATTCCAGACACACCCGTGGGAAAACATGTATCGCCCCGTAAACATACACATACGAGTGGGTGCACAGGGAGTTGCCTGAGCGAAGCAGTTGGAGAAAACAGCACTTTCTTCGCATAGGTTGTCTAAATTCGGTGTTTTTATAATGGGATTTCCTAAATAGCCAATACAATCGGCCCTGAATTCATCACTAATTATCCAAAGAACATTAAATGAGGACATAGACTTCCTTAATAAATTATTTCCCAAAGATGTTTCATAATTCCCTTGTTTTGAATTTGGTTATATTCATAAATTTTTTGCAAAGTTCCTTCTTCATCTTCCATTACTTCACAAGTTTCTATGAGGAGGTTCCAAGCAGGGAGATAGTAAGGGAAACTTTTTATGGCTTCCTCGAGCCTGTTATTTGCTTCTTCCACTTTCCCATTATCAAACAATTGTTCTGCTTCTAATGTAAGTAGTCGTGAGAGTTCGTAATAGTTACTAATTTCTTGGCTTGGAATAGAAATGGCTTGTCGAATCATTTCTATTGCCTGGGAAATTTCTCCTTCGTCTTCATAAATGAAAGAAAGAAAGTTAAAGGGGAAAGGGGAAGTCGGTTTGTCATTTACAATCTCGACAAGGATTTTTTTGTATTCATCAATTTTCCCCGATTTTTTGGAAGTCTGATAAACAAAGTTAAAACTGTCCCATGACCATTGAGATTTCTGTAATATGGATTTCCATTCCTGAAATTTTGTATCAGAAGATAAAGCGGGATTTTTTTCTATAAGGAAACATTGAGGCAGTGCCTTTTTCGTTCTGGAATTAAATGGACTGGAGATAATTTTATTACTTAATATAGTTGCTTCGTTCCAATCCTCTTTCAAGATTGCGTATTTGAGCTTATATTCTGAAATGTCGAGGAAAGCATAATTCTGTTGGAATTTTTGGAGCACATTATCCAACTGAGGATATTTTTTACAATTCAAATAAAAGTCAATGGCAAGGTAATAATAATTTACATTGTTTTCTTTATCTTTTAATAACTTTTCTATTGTCTCTGTTCCTTGTCGAAAAGCTCCTAATATTTTCAAGGTTTCTAAATATTTTATTATAAGTCCCTTAGTTTTATTTTCATCTTTAAAAAAATCGAAATGATGTATGAGGTACTCCATAGTAGAAAAATTAAAATTTCTAGGGGAAAAAGACTCTTTTTTAAAAGAATCAGGTAAGAATCTTTTTTGCATGAGAAGCAAAAAATCAGTCATATCTTTTACTTGACCAGTATCTAAATAATGGAGCAAATGATTGAAATCAGGATTAATCATAAGAAATTTTCCGGGAAATTCATTTTCATTGGATGGAATACCTAAAAGTAATTTTGCTTCGTCATAAGCAAGAATTGGCATAGTATTGAAATTTGTGATATCGGTGAGAGAAAGAGTAGTTGCGTGTTTTATAATACTCTTTAAATAGACATTAGCAGTCAAATAGGCTCCGTAGAAATTAAAATGACATGAATCAATAAACATTTCATTTCCTGGAGCACTTGCAAATGCATTGAAAGCGAGTTCTTGCTCGACAGGCACGAGAAAAACTCTTTTAGACTCTCCATACTCTTTCGTGATTTTTTCTATAGTATCGTTTATAAATTGTTTCGCACGGACAAAGCCAAATCCGTCTTTCTCCCTTGCCTCAATAAAGTTTTTTCGGGCTTCTTTATAATTTTTTTCTGCAATAAAACACCAACCCAACAGAAAGTAAGATAGTGCCGGGGAATTGTCAATATCAATTGCTTTCTTAAAATCCTCTTTTGCTTCTTCAATGTTGTTTCCTAAAAGTTTTTCTATCCCATCGTTAATCTGAGAATCCCATTGAGATACCTGCTCCATGCTAATGTTGGGTTTAAACCAGGAATCTTTGGGAGGCCAGTCGCGGAGATTAGAAGCCATCGTCCCTACGAATACCGGTATTCTTCGGTTTGTAAATGTATCTATAATAGCCTTGAGATTTTTTTCAAAATAATTATTCACTTTGGTCAAGTTGGGATTATCGAAACGAATTAGGTTAGAGGAAGTAAAGGGTTTTTTTAGAAAAGAGGAAATTCGTTTTAGATTTTGTGTGAGGAAAAGATTTTGGAGTTGAATTTGTAGTTGAACAAGCCAGGGAGGTTGAAGAATGGAATTTTTAAAATCATGAAGCAGACCAAAAGTGCCATGGACCTCATTATTGCCCATGTAAATTAATACTATATCGGGCTGTAAAAAGAGGCTGTTTTGTGCAACATAGCGTAATACATGGGAGTTGATTCCGGCGAAGCATAAACTAAAAACTTCCCAATGGTATTGGGGATACATTTGATTTAACATGGCTTCTAGAAATTTCCCGAATCCATACTTTGCATCAGGCCAGCCCAATGCAGCAGACTCACCAAAAACAAAGATGCGGATAGTGCCTTGGGGTTTAGGAAGTCGAATAGATGTGATATAGGGTTCAAATTCGCCCGGATCAACGGGATGTTCAAAAAACTGTTGGTAGAAATCGAGATTCTTGGTATATACCTTCCCTTGTTCCGTTATATGTTCGACCCATGGAGAAAGGTCTCTTCCCCACCCTTCATAGCGTAAAAACAGTTCTATGCCTGAAAGTAAAAGTAGAGGGATAACAACATAGAAAAGAAAAGATTTTAAAAGGAGCCTTATTAAGTTCATATAAGTGTTTTAATTACTTACTTGTATCTGCTTTTGTTTTTTCTATGAAACACAATTTTATTTTGGAATATATGGCTTTTAGTTCTGGAATATTACCATCAGGCAACCATAAGCCAATAATTCGATTTTTATATAAGGTGGCAATTGCGGTTTCGGAAGCGGGAGCCATGATTTGGATTTCTTCCTGCTCTGTTTGATATTCAGCACCCATTTCATCCAGATAATTTTTATAATTCTCCCAACCCTTTTTTGCTGTTTCATTATTATCGAACAATATTATAAATGCTGTGGCATTGCCCTTGCTTGTTTTGAACAAAGCAGTTATACCGCGTGGAAAGAAGTTCTGTGCCAGAACATCTTTGGCTAAATAGCATTCGCTTCTTTCAATTTTCTCAGGAATATTGAGACATTCTAATTCGGGAGAATTGAGTTTTTCTGAGGGTAAAAGTTGAGATATAACTTTTCCAAAAAGTTTAAGGGGCGATGATGAATTTTGTAATTGAATACCGGACAACTTAATAAAGTATTGTGATTGATAGAAAATCGCTTGATTTTGTCCTATTGTTCCGTCATTCCCATAAGGAAAAATTTCTTTGTCTCGGTTCCGATGGACAGAATAGATACCAAAGGCGTCTAATGGTGTTTTCATCTGGTAAATTTGTATTTCAATTTCCTCGTCCGGTTGGTTCTTATTTTTATAAAACACAACGGTTAATTTTTGAAAATTATAGGGGAGATAACGGTCGGCATCGCCATCAATGTAATCAAACAAATTTTCAGGACCAAATTCTAATACTTTGGTATCCTTATACCAATTTTCGATGGTTTCGGGTAGTTTATCTTGAATGAGTAATATTGAATTGCTACCCAAACAAAAAAATAGGAACACTGTTATTAGAAGTATATTAACCATAAAAGTAAACCCTATAATTAAAAAATCATGAACATTTTGTTTATAATATAAGTAAAGGGTGTTTTATTTCATCTTTTAATGGTGGAATTTTCCCTTTGTTATATACGCTGGAACGAAAGGAGTATTTTTATGCTTTATAAGGAATATGGCAAAACAGGTTTGAAAGTATCACGATTAGGTATGGGAGGTATGCGATTTGAGGAACCATATAAGACAGAAAAGATGGCAGAGGTTCTTATCCGTGCGTATGAATTGGGGATTAACTTTTTTGATACGGCTCCTTCTTATTGTGAAGACCAAAGCGAGATAATCTATGGATATGCTTTCAGGCAGATGCAAAAGCCAAGAAATAGTTTTGTTGTATGTTCAAAAACAATGGCGGATAATCCGAAAGAGATACGCGAAGCCTGTATGCGTAGTTTAGACCGATTGGGATTAGACTATATTGATATTTATTATGTATGGTGTTTGGTTCATCCAGAAGATTTGCCCAAACGGAAGAAAAATGGCGTTTTGGATGGATTTCGACAATTAAAAGAAGAGGGATTAATCAAGCATATTTGCGTATCTACCCATCTGGAGCATGGAAAGATAGCAGAGATGTTAGACCAGGGAGAGGGATTTTTCGAGGGAATTTTAATTGGATTGAATGCTGTTAATTTTTCACTTCGTTATCCGGGTGCCGTAGAAGCACATAAGCGGGGTATGGGAGTGGTTACCATGAATAGCCTGGGAGGTGGAATAATAACCCAATATCCGGAACGGTTTTCATTCTTGATTCGAGAAGGAGATAAAAGTATTCTGGACGCTGCCATCCGATTTAATTTGTCTTTGCCAGAGATTACAGTGGCTTTGGTTGGTTTTCGGAATGTGCAAGATGTAGACAGTGCTGTGGAAAGTGTTAAACGATTCCAGCAAATGAAAATGGAAGAGATAGAATTGTTACAAAAACACATAGCCGAGGTACAGCATGATTTCTGTACCCAATGCGGTTATTGTGAAGAAGGATGTCCTGCGGAAATACCGATTGTGCGGTTAATGGATAGTTATAACTATCGGTTGCTTTTTGGACCAGAAAAAGCAATGGACCACTTAAAATGGCATTGGTGGACTGAAGACATTCGTGAAATTGTAAGTAAATGTACTCAATGTCGTCAATGTGAAGAAGAATGCACCCAAAACCTTCCTATCCTTGACCGTTTTAAACAACTATGTGAAGATTATGAAAAAATGAAGAAATAATCTCAATTTATTTTGAAGGTTACGATTTTCCATGATGGAAGAAGGTACAAAAGATTTTCTTAGGTTTTTTTACTGATAAGATAGTGGAAACAAAATATATTGAATCTTGTATTAATTGGTAGGTTCATCTTTCCAATAAGTGGTATATGAAAGAGTATAGGTTTTTCATTTGAAGAAAATATCAGTTTTAGATAGATTATTGGTATTGTTCATAGAATAGTTATGTTATGTGCGTAGAGATTATTTATGATGTTGCAAAAAGATACGCATGTTATGTAAAGATAAATAACCTTGATAAGAAATCGAATGGTTAAGTTTTCTTGCAACAGGAGCATAATTCGTAGTAATATTATATAAACTGAATTTATTGTTTTATGCGGCGTTATATATAGGATTGATTCCTTTTACTATCTTGAATTCGTTTTTTAAATAAAGGTTTTTTTCTTTTGAAAAAATTTTTATCTACGATAATTGTCTATCTTTTTGTTATTACCCTATCTATTTCTGTATATGGGGAGGCATTAAAACCTGTAACTATCCGTTTTCCTGCAATGGGAACGGAGTTTGTGTTTATTATCTATCCTCCATCCGAAGGTATGCTTGAAGAAGATATTCGTAATTTATGTGAGCCTGCTATTAATGCTATTTATAATCTTGAGAAACATATCAGTCATTACTTGCCTGACAATGACCTTGCACGATTAAATCAATCAGCTGGTTCAGGTGTTCTTAAAGTGAACAATGACCTTTTAGAGGTTATCCGTTGTTCAAAACAATATTGGGAACGAACGGATGGAGCCTTCGACCCGAGTATAGGTCCTTTATTAGACCTGTGGGGATTTTATAGAAAAAATAGAGATGACCTTCCTTCGGATGATGAAATTTCTGAAGCACTAAAGAAAGTAGGTATGGATAAAGTAATCATTAATGAGAATGAGCAATCTGTGGGATTGACCGTTCCCGGAATGCGTCTTGATTTTGGTGGAATAGGAAAAGGACTGGCTTTGGACCGTGCAAAGACGATACTAAAAGAACAGGGGATAAAATCGGGTATATTGCACTCAGGGACAAGTTCTATTGTTGCAATTGGTACACCTCCTAATCAGGCAGGTTGGAAAATAGGTATCCGTTCGCCTTATAATAAAAAGGAAACAATCGAAGAATTTTTAATTAATGACGAATCACTTTCTACCTCTTCCGTTTCCGAACAATTTTTGGAACGGAAAGGTAAAAAGTATGGTCATATATTTAACCCGAAAACAGGTCGTCCTGTAGATAATAATATTGTGAGTGCAACTGTTATTTGTAAAACAGCAATAGAAAGTGACGCCTTAAGCACCTCGTTTTTTGTGCTTGGTGTTGATGAAACACAGGAGTATTGTAAAAAATTCCCAAATGTGAAAGTTTTTCTTGTGTCCGAAAGTAATAATAAATTAGATAAACAATATATTAACCTTAAACAAAGCGAGGAATAGCCATGAAATCCAATGTCTCTCGTAGAAATTTTATCAAAACAGCAAGCACTGCCACAGGACTTTTAGTAATGGCAGGAAAAGCCCCGTTCTCCTATGCCCTCAACGACAAGGTGAAGGTTGGTTGTATTGGTTGTGGTGGACAAGGAAGTTATCATATTAAAGATGGTCTGATGGGTGCATCCGATATTGTCATCACTGCGGTATGTGATGCTTATGGTCCCCATCAACGGTTAGCCGTGCAATTAGCCCAGATTTCAAATGCAGGCATAGCACTGGAACCCGGGCAAGGACTAACTGAGGAGCAACGGCAAAAGGCTCTGGCTGCTTTTAAGCCGAAGAGTTATTATGATTATCGGGAAATGTTAGAGAAAGAAGAACTGGACGCTGTTGTTATTGCCACTCCACTTCATACGCACTATCAAATAACCATGGATAGTTTGAGTGCTGGCAAATATGTATTTTGTGAAAAGACGATGTGTTATGAAATTGAACAAGCGCGGGATGTCGTAAAGAAATGTCACGAAACAGGCAAATGGGTTCAGGTAGGACATCAACGGAGATACAATCCTTTGTATAATAAAGCCTTAATGATGATTTGGGAGGAAGGGACTATTGGGCGAATTGTTCATATAGATGCCCAATGGCACCGTAATAATGATTGGCGCCGTCCGATTAACAAAGACCATAAACTCAACTCTCAAGAAGCACGCTTTATTAAAGATTTAGAACGATATATGAACTGGCGTTTGTATAAGGAATCCTCTCGTGGTTTGTTAACGGAATTGGCAACTCACCAATTGGATATCGTAGCCTGGTTCTTAGATGCCATGCCCAAACGAGTTTATGGTTGCGGTAGTTTAGATTACTGGAGAGATGGTCGCGAAATTCATGACAGTATAAATATGATTTATGAATTTGATATTACCCCTGAGAATCGTGGTTATCGGGCTATCAACGCTCGTAGTAGTTATCAAGATAAAATGGCAATCAATCAGCCTTATACAGTCCAGCTGGCATATTCCAGTATTACTGCTAATGCGAAGAAAGGATGTAATGAATTAATACAAGGAGATGAAGGGACTATTGAATTGAGCGAAGAAGGCGGCAGTTTCTATCCCGAAGCAACATCGAAAGTCTCTTGGGGTGAATCGGGCAGTGCCGAACAAACAGCGACAGTTATCACTTCCGGTGGGACTTTGAAGTTGAGCAATAAAGCCCTGCAAGAAGGCAAACCGATTGTTGTAGATAATACGCGTTCCGTTGACCAACTTCAATTTATGCGTTTTGCAAAAGATATAAAAGAAGGTGGCGTTCCGAAGGCGAATCAGATGGTCGGATTACGGGCTACCATTATGGCTCTTTCGGGTTATCAGGCAATAGAGGAAAAGCGGATGGTGGAAATAGACCCGGCTCTCTATACATTCGATTTTCCAACCCCTGACCCATCAACGGTTAGTTAATATTATAAATTTTTATAGAAATAGATTAAAGCAATAAAATTATAAACATATAAAAAGAGAAAGTGATGCCATGAGCAAATCGTGGAGAAGATGTATTCCATTATTAGTATTCACTTTAGGTTTTCTGCCTGTCCTTCCTATTTCGGCAAAGGATTCAACGGAACCTTTACAAAACATTATAGAAAATTATGATAAATATATAGGAAGAGACCTTGTAATTAATAATCGTGCTCCTAACGCAAAAGTCATTCGCACTCTCCCACTTTCGTGCCCTCCCTTCCATTTAAGGGATAAAAACGGGGATATTATCGACCCTACAAAAAATGCAGATGGGACACCTGTTGACCCAAATCTACCGGTTCAACAACAAGGAATTCCCAGAGCGGTAAGCACGAAACAAACCTGTGGAGCTTGCCATCCTTATGACCGAATTACTCATGGCTATCATTTTCAGATGGGAAGAGATGAACTTTATCCGCCTACAGACCCTAATAGTGGAATTCCTAAGGATAAAAGCCCAGGCTTCTTCGGGAAATGGCTCTCACTATATCAGCGGGAATTGGTTGGAAAACATTTTGAAAATCCCGAACAGGTAGATATGACTCCTTTTGACTGGATTGTGAGTTGTGGAGTATGTCATCCGGGTGGTGGACCTGCTGAATATGACCGTTCTGGAAAAAATTATGCAACGGTTAAAAAAACGAGTCCTTTGACAGGGTCTTTTGGTGATGGAGATTACCATGAATCTCCCTGGGAAAAGACAGGTGTGATTGAAGCAGATTGTTTCATTTGCCACCTTGAAGATTATGAATATTCCCTCCGTGCTCAACAGATTAAAAAGTGGAATTTTGAATATGCCGCGACTGCGGCTGCAGGATTTGGTTATGTTTGGGGTTCAACGATTGATGGACAACAACCCAAAGTTTACTATAACAAGAGCCTTTTCCGTGCTGATGGAACGGTTCACTTGCATATTCGCCGTCCAACGGACCGTCAATGTATGTTCTGCCATGATATGTCCAGTGTTCAAAAACGCGGAATTTCATGGCATTCTCCGTATATGCAGGATGTTCATACAGAACAAGGTTTGAAATGTATTGATTGTCACCACGGAGATATTCGCCATAATTTTGCTAAGGGAAGTTCTTCCATACAAACGGTTCGCGATGATTTGGACAATACAACTTTATCTTGTAAGCAGTGTCATGAGAATCAGGAGAAAGGGGCGCCTTATCCTGAACATAAAGGGCTACCTCTACTTCATCTGGAGCGGATAGATTGCACCGCATGCCATATAACACATCGTCCCTTCTTGCCTGTATCCATTATTGACCCATTGACAGGTAAAGCAATGACCTTACCTGAAATTCAGGATATGACTTATTGGGGAGCCTTTGAGTTCGGTGGTTTCTGGGGTTGGTCGCGTAGTAGAGACGATGCGAACCTTATCTTTCCCTATACAAAAGAACAATTACAGCAAGCCAAGGAATATATTATTTCCAGCGAAGATAATATCCGTAAACTGTATAAAGAAGCATTTTTGACAGAACTACCCGAAGGAAATATTAAAGTTGCCGATTTCGTCCAGCAAAAACAGGGACTTGAGAACTCCGAAGCCCGTGGATTAATGCTAATTACATTATCCCAATTAGTTCGTCCTGCAAAAGAAGCCTTTCCTGTTGTCGTTTTCCGCAATCAAGCCTATTCCTATGATGCCGGACAAATACGAGAGTTAAAAGCAACTCCACAACCAAAACGCCCCGGGGCAACCATTATAGAATCTTCATTTGATTTAGGAAGAAGTAAAACCGACGGAAAAATCTATGCTCAAAATACGCAGGTTTCTGCATATTGGGTTTATCTTGAAAAAGAGGAAGTTCGTCCCGTATTGCTTAAAGATATGAAGAAGGCTTATGATTGGTTAACATCAGAGGAATATAGTTTCCGTCTTTATCCAGCACAACCTCAGAATGGACAGGCTTCCCCGGCACTTCCGGAAAATCCTCTCAAGCAGGCACAACAGACACCTACAACGGAAAATACAGGAGCATTACAAGCACAAGTGCCAGCACCCGCCGATACAGCAGACCGAAAAATGACAGCCGAAGAAGCCCGTCAAATAGCAGATATGGAAGAAAAACTGAAATCTGCTATACAGGAAAAAGTAAAAGTATATTCTGCCTCAGATACTCGACCCTTAAAAATTTATGATGATAACAATGATACCTTCCCGGAGGTAAATACGCAGGAAGAAATAGGATTGTTTGCCTGGGCTCTTAAACAGAATGTCCCATCGCTACGCGATAAGGATTTGTATTATCTGAGAGGGACAACTGTTTTCCGCGTTAATGTCAAAGGTGGAGATAATCCCTATGACTGTGAATTTTTAGATATGGACCGTATTGGTGAGAATAAACCTTTCATTGCAATTACAAGATACGAACAGAAAGAGGAACCCGGTGAATATAGTTGGGATAAACCTAAACAAGTCTGGAAACCTGTGGAAATGCGGCTTTGTTCGCCCTATGAAGCAGAAATTGTCCCGATTGACCCCAAAGCATACCCATCAATTATGGCTATGGCAAAGCCATTAGAATGGACTGTTTCTCACGGTGTAGAACCAGCGACTCGTGCGTATGGTGCCAAAGGCTGCACGGATTGCCACTCTGAAAATTCTTCATTCTTTATGGGTAGTATGCTTGTAGACCCATTCTCAGAAAATGGCACTCCAAAATATGTTCCTCTATGGAGTGTTTTAGGTTATGATATTTCTAACTTAAAGTTAGGTGCATGGCGTGAAGGCGTATTGAAAAAATATGCTCCATGGATAGTACTTATACAATTGTTACTAATCCTTATCCATTATGTTCTTATCGGTAGAAAAGAAGGTACTCCTGTTGGAAAACCGAATGTCCTTCGTTTTCGCGGCTATGAACGGATAGCTCATGCAATCGCTATGATTAGTGTTACATTCCTGGCGATTACAGGGTTCTTCTTCCTCTTGGGGCAATACGACCCCTTAGGACCGTGGGCAAGAGTATGGCATACATGGTTCGGCTATGTAGCCTGTGCTGGTGTTGTCTTTATCTTCTTATCCTGGGTAGCCTTTATGTTCCCTGCCAAAGGAGATTTTAGTTGGTTGTTGAAAGCCGGCGGTTATTTAGGCGGTGTTAAAGGACATGTTCCAGCGGGTAAATTTAATGCGGGACAGAAAATCCTGTTCTGGTTAGCCATACTCGCGTCAGGGACTTGTGGAGTAACGGGGGTTGTTATGGCATTAAATCGTGGTGCTCACTTTACAAATCAGGAGATATACTATACCATTCACGATATATCAGCACTTGTTATGATACTGGTACTCATTGCTCATATTTATTTGGCTGCTTTCGTTGTCCCTCATAGTCTACGGGCTATTTTCGGTGGGAAAGTAAGTGATATATGGGCCAAAGAACATCATTCGCTCTGGGCTTTTACTGTTATTGATGATAAACACAATTCATCAGAACACTAATTCCCCTCACAATTAAATCGTATAATATTATTTTCTAAATTAACATGAGGAGTAGAGTATGAAAATCCTGTCTTTATTGGGAAGTCCTAAAAAGAATGGAAATACAGCCTATGCGTTAAACTACCTCGAAGAACAACTAAAAAAACAAAATCATGAGGTAAAACATGTTTATGTTTCTTCCTTATCCATTGAGGGATGTAGAGAATGTTATTGGTGCAAACAGGAAGGGAACTTTTTGTGCTGTAATAACGACGATGCAATTCCTATCTTAAAAGAAATGATTGATGCGGACGCTATTATCTTTTCTGCACCAACTTTTTGTTGGGGATTTCCTGCTCAAATGAAAGCCCTTCTTGACCGTATGTTTTGCCTAATTTCATGGAAGGAAGGGGATACAGAAAGTCAATCCCTACTGGCAGGGAAAACCATGGCACTTATTGTAACCGCTGGTGGTGAAGTAAAAAATAATGCAGAACTATTGGGAATAGCCTTTAACAACATGATTGAATTTATGAATGGTAAGTCTGCAGGAATTGTTTACATTGCTCCCTGTGAAGGTATCCATTCTATCAATGATACAATTAAACAACAATTAGATGAATTATCTAAAAATTTCTAATCCCTTCTATTACAAAGTAGCACTTGTAATATTCTGAAAATATTACTTTATTAATTATGTTTTTCTAAAAAAGACTTTAAAAGAATACTTTCGTCCATTCCAAAACATTTTTTTAAGGGGCAGAAGTCCTTTTACTACCTGAAATCCTTAATTTTCTAATTAGGAAAGATTAATTAGTTGAGCCTTTATTCTATCTATTGTAATAACACTCTATATTACTGTTCTTTTATCTTTTCATATATAACGAAAAGGGCGGAGGGTTTTTCTGGGAGTGTTAGGGGAACACCATAATCCATTAATTCTTTTCCTGTAAGTTCTAAGGTTTTTGCTTCTTTATGAAGTTGGGTAATACGATATTTCGCTTTTAATTCCAAACCGTGTAGGGGTAACCGCATACTTTCTGTGTCGGATTCTTCACGGCGGAACGCCTGTATCATACCCGTGCCTTTGCTTGGTAAATTAAACTGCCATGCTATCCAGGCATTTTTTTCAAGTGAGTAGGGGGTTAGTGGATAATAATCACCGTAATAATTTTCAGCATAAAGTTTTCGTTGTTCTATCATATTCATTAGCCTTTGCCAATCAATATCATCCTGTCTCTGGTCGAAACAGGCTGTAAAACTGGGGCATAGCACACTCATGACTTCATAATCGGATGTTTTAGAGGTGCCTGTGCCAAAAAATGGGAACCACTCAGATAATGCCCAGGTATGACATTGATTTCCGATGGGTTCCATAATGTAATCACTTCGTAGTAAAGGAACAGCCCGTCGTAAAGTTTCTAAATCATTGCGTCTGCCGCCACTGGAACAGGAATCTATCAACATATTGGGATGACGACGCAATAATTCATCCCAGTATGCAAAATAACCTTCTACATGTCGTATCTCTGTAATTCCCTGTCTGTCCGGGGCATCATTTTTTCGCCAGAAGTCCAATGGGTCCATATTAAAATCCTGGCGGTATAAATCAATTCCTTCTTTTGTAAGAATATTGTCTATATGGTTTGTTAACCATTCTCTAGATTGAGTGTTTCCAAGGTTCAACAATCCCCCCTCTTTCCCTCCTAAAATCCATTCTGGATGGGTTTCCGCAAGCCAAGTTCCTGAATGCACACGCTCCGGCTCAAACCATACAAGTATTTTGACCCCTTTATTATGTGCAAAATCGGAAATAGGCTTGAAACCACCGGGAAACCGCGTCTCATCTACAACCCATGTTCCTGTTTTGGGCCATTGACCATCGCAAGGATACCAACCTGCATCCATCCACCAATAATCGAGGGAAAAACCTCGTTGTAAATATTTTTCAATAAACATTAATTGTGTGTCGGTATTTGCATTAACCATTTCTCCGTATTGATGAGAACTACAAGCGAAAAGCATGGGCACCTTGGGAGGTTTTCCATAAGGATGGGGTAAATTATGGGCAATCATCCATTGCCTCCATAAATTCTGTCCGCGTTGTTTATCTCCTAAATAAAATAAAAGCACCACCATAGGTCCACGGACTTCTTCTCCGGGATATAAAGTAAAATGGGTAAGTTCCTGTCCTCCTTGAATAGATAAAGCACCTTCCTTATCTCGATAAAACCGACAGGACCATTGACCTGCCCAACTGATAGCAAAAATAAGTCCAGCATTTTCCCTTTGAAAATTGAAATAGGGGAATGTTGTCTGTGTTGGGCGTCCCCCTGTATTGGCAAGTTTAATTTCGAAGTCCCTATTCATCGGTTCAATTATAGGTTCATAACTATCTGGAGTGCAGTTATCCCCTTTGTTTCGATAAAGCACGGTGCGTTGGTTTTTAAACTCAGGAAATAGAGTATCTATTGTTTTTAAGTTTTGTAATATGGGAGTATTTTTATCCCCACCATTCTTGTAATACGCAGTCCATTCAATTACAGGGAAATGCAGATATTGAATGGCCTTATATTGAACAATCAAACCTGTTTGAGTATGTGTCAACTTCAAAGTGCAGGTTATTTTATCAATAGATTTCTCTTTTGTAATTTCCCGTGTCCATTCATCTGGAATCTGGCTTGTGGGTGTATCGCCAATAAGTAAGGAACCGGGAAAAAAGTCTGCAGGACGGGACACTTGTTCGCCGAACCATCGTTCAAAAGATGTGCTGGCTGAAGATAACTCTTCCGGTAAAGAGGTTGTTTGTGCATATAAAACACAACTTATACTAAGCAGAAAAAAAATCATTGCACATGTTTGTTTCATAAAACAATCCTTTTAATAAGCATGGATAAAATTACATGTAATTTTAAGTTTAGTTATCAAATTGAATATCGTTGGTGATTTCGATAAGGAATTCTACATCCTGTTTTAGAATTTGTCTTTTTTGAGTAATGTCCTCAAAATGTCCCAGGGATTCATCTTCAATACATAGCACACCATCATAATTGGTTTTTTTAAGTTCTGTTAATATTGTCTCTATATTTATGTCCCCTTTGAATATAGGACAAACATAGGTATCATATTCCCAGCCAGTTTCACGGTAAATTTCTTGTGCCGTTTTGGGGTAAGCAATGTTTTTGATATGGGTGTGTTTTGCGTATGGAGCAAGTAATTTTAATATTGCTTCTGTTTCAGATAAGGGGTAGCCACGCCAATAGAAATTACCGAAATCTAATGTTAATCCCAATCGGGGGTCATCAATTGTATGCACCACAGATAAAAGGAAAATGGGATTATTTCCTTCTTTTCCATGATTTTCAATAGCAAATTTTATAGGGGTATCCTCTATTTCAGCAAACAATTCTGAAAAAATATTAGAGAACAATTCAATTTTCTTCCCGAAGGTATATAAATGCTCTTGTTGAAGGAGCGAATCAATACGGATAATCGGAGTTCCTAATGTGCAGGCAATGTTTACTGCATTTTTTAACCAATCTATAGATTGGTTTTCTGTATGCATACTTATATCAAAATCTGTGAGTAATGCTGACACGATGATATTTTGTTCTTGCAATTCTTTTTTTAATGAAAGCAATTCCTCTTCCGATTTTAATGAAATCTTATGGTTTGAATTTAAAGAATAAGATTGAAAATCATTATTTAGATGTAATTCAAACTGATTAAGATTAAGGGAATTAAGTCCTTCTGTAATGCATGGAAAAGATTCCAACAGAATTTCATCACGAATAGCAATTTTCATCCGCTATTTCCTCCCGTTGCTTTTGATGCTACTGTTAAAAATCTTTTGATAAGAAAAATTCTATGTTCTTCTTGAGATAAAGGTCCTATATGATACCTGTTGATATGAACAAAACCATCCTCACTCAAAGGGAAAGAGTCTGTGGAATCTGTTTCGATAGGTGATAGGACACGGATAAGGAATGAGGAATTATTTAAAAGACTTGCTAATGAAGAAGGAGTAAAAAAGTGAAATCTGGTTTTACCTTCTTCAAGGGTTTCGTCCCATGTCCCTTGAAGCAATTTTAGTACATGTCGGTAATATTGCACATTAGGTTCTGCAGTTATAAGGATACCATCATTTTTTAACACACGATGGAGTTCATTAATCGTTTGTGCCAGACTAAAACAGTCTGAAAGGATGTTTTCTCCGATAATAAGCGTGAATGAATTATCCTCAAAAGGAAGTCCTTCTTTCCCCAATGTTGTATAGTGCAGTGAGTCGAATTTGTCTTTATAATGGACATTCTGAATATCGTCGGTCAGTATTCCTTGAAGAGAAGTCTCCTTTTTCTGTTTTACCTATGTAATAAAATTCTCGTCAAAAAAATTAATTGTTAAGACTTTGGAAAAGATATTGGGAAATTGATTAACAATTTCGTCTTTCAAGACATTTTTTATCATTGCGTTTTAGGGTCTTTCCGGGATTTCTTCCCAGTTCATTTTAAATGCTTCCGCAACTGCTTTATAAGTAATTTTACCTTTATATAAGTTTACACCTTTGCGTAGTGCTTTGTCATGTGCAATCGCTTTGTCAATACCTAAATCTGCAATCATCAAACCATACCCTAATGTAACATTGGTTAATGCGTAAGTAGAAGTTCTGGGAACAGCACCGGGCATGTTGGTTACACAGTAATGTATTACATCGTTGACGCGATAGGTAGGGTTATCATGAGTAGTAGGCTTTGAGGTTTCAATACATCCTCCCTGGTCAATGGCAATATCCACTATAGCAGAGTTAGGTTTCATATTCTTTATCATATCTTTTGTAACCAATCATGGTGCTTTTGCACCCGGAACTAAAACAGACCCAATCAATAAATCCGCCTGAGATACTTCTTCCGCAATATTAGCACGATTTGACATTAAAGTTGTTAAGCGTCCCTGCATGATGTCTTGCATATACCTTAATCGTGCCGGGTTAATATCAATAACTGTTACATGAGCGCCCATCCCTACGGCAATAGTGCATGCATTTGAACCTGCTACGCCTGCACCCAGTATAACAACCTTTGCAGGTTTTACCCCGGAAACACCTCCTAATAAAACTCCTATACCTCCCTGAGTGGCTTCTAAACAGCGGGCACCGATTTGGACAGATAAACGACCTGCAACTTCACTCATAGGTGTTAGCAATGGGAGGGAACCATCATCCAATTGAATAGTTTCGTATGCCACACCAATTATCTTTTGTTTCAGCAATCCACGCGTTAATGCTTCGTTTGATGCTAAATGAAGATAGGTATACAAAATTTGTCCTGGACGGCATAGTTTTATTTCATTTTCCAGAGGTTCTTTTACTTTGATTATCATGTCTGCCTGTTCCCAGATTTGTTTCGCAGATGAAATAATTTTTGCTCCTGCATTACGATAATTGTCATCAGATATGCCACTACCTACTCCTGCTCCTTTTTCAACAAGAACAGTATGTCCATGTGCTACAAAGGCAGAAACACCTGAAGGAACGATACCTACTCTTTTTTCACCTGGTTTAATTTCTTTGGGTACTCCAATAATCATAATACTACTCCTTTAATTTTTTGTTTAATAAAAAATTAGAAACATTATATTATACATTTATTTGTTATTCATATTATTGGTTTTTATCATGAAATTCAAGTTTAAAGATATATTTTTTATCTAATTTATGATTAAAAAAGGAGTAATATCACGGATTTCCTTTCGATTCAAATCTTGTTCGTGAAGTGGAAAAGGGCAAATAATTAAGTCTATATATCCTCGTAAGCCTAACCAGATAGATTTCCGTTTGTAGTGAAAAGGTAAGGAGGGGTGAAGAAATACAAATCGTGAAAGAAAAGTTTCAGAACTCCCATTCCATTCCTTCTGAATTTTTTTGTAGTCTTCTATGTCCTGATATTTCCAGAGGATATAATCTTCAAAATAATATTCAAATACATTGCCTAACAATGAGTTACGCGAAAAAGCAAGTTTCCGATACATCCCTTGCATATTTCCCAAACTCCATGGGACAAACTGTTCTGAATGTATCAGTTTTGTTTTTACAATTAAATCGTATAGGTCTATAGTTATATTTTGCATTTATTTTTTGGACAGGTTTAATTGGTTGTTATTCTGATATATTATTATCCTCTTCTTTATCAAGGGTTTCATCAGTATCGGTAGATAATCCATATTTTTGAAGTCGGTAACGGAAAGAACGGGGGGTTAAACCGAGGATTTTGGCAGATTTTTTTTGAGAATATTTTGTATATGCTAAAGCCTGTTCTATCAATCCTCGTTCTATCTTTTCTATAAATTTTTCCAAATCGATTCCTTCAGGAGGTAACTTAATCTGTTCGATATTGTTTATTCCTACTTGTTGTATTGATTTATTCACGAGGATTTGTTTTAGCGAATCAGGAATAAGTTTTAAATCAATTTCCGTTTCATAACATAAAGCGAGAATTCGTTCGATGAAATTAGAGAGTTCTCGAATGTTTCCAGGCCAGGAATAATTTAGAAAAAGTTCAACAACATTGGGGGTAACTTTGGGTGTTGGCAAACCCATCCTTGAGGAATGCATTTTAAGAAAATGATTTATCAATAGAGGGATATCCTCTTTTCGTTCTCGTAGCGGAGGAACAGTAATCGGAATGACATTGAGGCGGAAAAACAGGTCATTTCGGAATAGACCTTTATTTACCATTTCTTCCAAATTCTTATTGGTGGCAGAAATTATGCGTATATCTACTTTTATTTCCTTTGTTCCACCTACGGGTGTCACGAGATTATTATCTAAAACACGCAAAAGTCGAGCCTGCAAACTTACAGGCATTTCACCGATTTCGTCGAGGAAAACTGTCCCACCATTAGCAACAACTAATAACCCTTCTTTATCCTCTATGGCTCCTGTGAAGGCACCGCGTTTATACCCAAATAATTCACTTTCTAATAATGTCTCGGGTATCGAGGCGCAGTTTATTGCAATAAAAGGTTTATCCGCACGGGGGCTTAGACGGTGTATTCCTCGTGCTATTAATTCTTTACCAACCCCGCTTTCACCATAAATAATAACAGTGCTTGGTAGTTGTGCTACACGATATATTGTTTCTCGAATTTTTTTTATGGCAGAACTGGTTCCGATAATTTCTTCAAAGGGTTGCAATAAAGCCCGTTCTGTTCGTAATGCTTTATTTTCGCGGAGTAAATGATATTGTTCGATAGCCTTCTGAACACGCAAACAAACTTCTTCATTACTTTTAAAGGGTTTCTGGATATAATCCGTTGCTCCTGCTTGCATGGCTTCTATGGCGTTTTCAACGCTACCGTATGCCGTAACCATAATAGTTGGTAACTCTGGAATATTTTCTCTTATCCATTTTAAAATTTTCATTCCAGCAAGGGAGTCATTATTCATTACCAAATCTGTAATAACAGCATCGAATGTTTGTTCTTTTAATATTCTTATGGATTCTTCTACGCTTTCAGCCGTTTGACAAAGAAAGCCACCTCTCTCGAGAATAATAGCGATAACCTCACGCATACTCTCTTCATCGTCTATTATCAGAACACGGAATTTATTTGTTGCCATCCCGCCTATCCTTTGTTGTTGATGTATTGGGAAATAATTTGTTAATTATGTATTTTCTATATATCGGGGTAATCGGACAATCATTGTAGTTCCTTTTTTTAAGTTGGATGCCACATGAATGGTGCCATCATGGGCAGATATAATTCGAAGACTTATCGTTAGACCCATACCAATCCCATGTTTTTTCTCCGTATAAAAAGGATTAAAAATTCGTGAGATTTTTTCCGGTGAAATTCCTGTGCCTTCATCTTTGAAATGTATCTCTATAGGTCCTTTATCTTTCTCCCCTGTTAAAAGGATAGTCAATTTTCCTCCTTCGGGCATTGCTTCAATAGCGTTCTGTGCTAAATTTTGAAATACCAGAATTATTTGTTCATCGTCTCCCTTGATTTTGCAATCTTTTGTCTGAGGCTCAATAATTAATTCTACTTTATGTCCTTTATCCTTAGGGATACTATTCTGAAATTGTTCTACAAATCGAGTTAATAATTCGCTCAGATTTATGATTTCTTTATTTTGAGAGGGTTCGCGAGCAAAATTTAGGAAAGATGTAATAATATAGTTTAATCGGTCGCATTCCCGTATAGCAATGGAAGACAAGCGATTGAGTATATCTATGTTGTCTATATTTTTGGGAATTTCTGCGACAGCACCGCGTATAGAAGCCACCGGGTTTCGGATTTCATGGGCTAAACCCGCTAACTGTTCTCCAATAGCCACAAGTCGGTCATGTCGTCGTAAGTCCTGACGAATCTGGTCTAATTCACTTAGGTCCGAACAGGAAGCGATAAGAGCAATTATGCGTCCTTTGGAGTCTAACAATCGGTTTGTAGTTAATCCTATCAATTTTTGTTTTTTACTTGGGGTATATATATAGAATTCATAACTGGTAAAGTCCCGATTTAATCGCAATGCGGTTGTAATGGGACACTCAAACTCAGAGATAGTTTTAATCAACCCTTCTACATGTTTACCTATAATATCTTCTTCATCTACTTCGAAAATCCGACAACCCGCACGGTTCAAACTTCGAACAATCCCATTGGCATCGGTAATAAGGAAGCCACTATTCATATTGTTTAATATATCTTGTTGAAACTGTTTCAGGATGGAGACTCGTTGATTCCAGTAACCACTGATAAAACCTGTAAAAATGAAGGACATTGACTGGATTAGAAAAGAATACCAATATTGGAGAGATGCCAAACTTAAATTCCCTTCCAATGCAAATTGCAAACCCATGAATACCGTTGAAAATAAAGCAAAGAGAAATCCCTGGTAAATTCCTAATAGGAAACCGGCTTCCATAATAACGATGACAAGTAGGAAAGTAAAGGAACTGGCATATCCTTCTGTAATGCTAATGGTGGCACAGACGATACCAAAATCAACAAACATCTGAGCCCATAACAGAAAATTAAGTCGTTGTGACCCTTTATACAGTTCATACAAGTGCCAGATGCTTAATATTAAAGCAACGACATAAATGGGGAGGAAGAAATAGAAGAAAGAAGGGTTCAGGTAAAGATAAAATCCTGCGGTAACAAGAAATAAAACAAAAATCCTACCAATACCGACAATCCATAACCAGCGAACAGGTCCTTCATAAGTTGTTTTTGTGAGAGAAAAAATACGGGTTTTCACCCCGCTGAACCTCCTCGTTCGATAAGATTTAATAATCCTTCTGGATTGGGACTGCGTTTGAAGGCCAGATCTTTTGTAATCAGTCCTCTTCGATATAAACGATATAAGGATTGGTTCATTGTCATCATCCCTTCCCCTTTCCCAATTTCAATCATGGAAGGAATTTGTTCTAATTTTTGAGCCCGAATGAGGGAACGAATAGCGGGATTGGGTACCATTACTTCTGTAGCAAGCACACGGCCCTGCCCGTCAGCACGAGGAATGAGTTGTTGCACAATAACCCCTTCAAGCACGAAGGAAAGTTGGGTTCTCACCTGTTCTTGCTGTTCCTGGGGGAATACATCAACGATACGGTTAATTGTCTGAACGGCGTCGTTTGTGTGCAATGTAGCAAAAGTAAGGTGTCCTGTTTCTGCAACGGTTAACGCTGCCTGAATAGTCTCGGTGTCACGCATTTCACCAATCAAAATTACATCGGGGTCCTGTCGGAGCACGCGTTTTAAAGCACTGGCAAAGGTCTTTGTATCCACATTAACTTCACGCTGATTAATGATAGACCTTCGGTGTGAATGTAGATATTCGATAGGGTCTTCAATAGTTATGATATGCACATCGCGTTCCACATTAATTTTATCAATAAGTGCCGCCAGAGTGGTTGATTTACCGCTGCCTGTGGGACCACATACAAGGATTAGTCCATAAGGACGGTAGGCAAAATCTGCTACAACGCGTGGTATGCCTAATTGTTCAAAGGACATGATTTCATAAGGAATAGCACGGAATGCGGCGACAACAGACCCACGGTCGCGATAGACATTCAGACGGAAACGACTGAGTTTTTCTACTCCAAAGGACATATCTAATTCTTTTTCTTTTTCAAATTCTGCTATCTGGTCTTCATTCATTACGGAGTAAATAAGTTCTTGTGTCATTTCCGGGGAGAGACGAGGGTAGCCCGGCATATATTCCAGCCTACCATGCACGCGAATTACAGGTGGAACACCCACAACAATATGCAAATCGCTTGCCCCTGCTTTTATCATTTTTTCTAAAAGTTCGCGAATATCAAATGCAAGTCTCATAATTTCTCCTTTTTTATGTTGAAATTGTTATGCCCATGTAACAAGCCCTACTTCAAATTTATTTGCAAGATTGGGACAATATGGGAAAACACGGACAGAATAGCCTGATAATCCTGTTTCTTGGCAAGAAATGGTTCCTTTGAAACGAAATACTCGGTCTTCGATCTTCTTTTCAAAATCCATATTAACTGCAGTACCTTCTTTAATAGAGCCATCATGGTTTAGATGACCAACATACGCTTCTACACGCACATCTTTTTCAGAAAGATTGTCGAGATATACATCTGCTTCAATAGGAATTTCTGTTCCTACCGGGATATCGCCATGTAGTTTAGTCTCAACATGAACAAACCGAATATTATTCCATGCAGACCGAACTTTGTTTTTCCATGCGGCTAACTCAATGGCATATTTGCGGTTATCTTTGCGGAAAATGATACGCCGTTCGGAGAACGGAATATAGGCTTTTTCTGCATATTCTTGAACCATTCTATAAGTATTAAAGATTGGACAAATTGTGCGAATGGCTTCTTTCATTCGCAATATCCATTCGCGAGGTAATCCATCCGATCCGCGGTTGTAAAACATAGGAATAATTTCCTGTTCCAGTATTTCATATAGAGCAGAACTTTCTACCCGATCCTGTTCTTCCGTAGATTCGTAAGTTTCACCTTTACCAATAGTCCAGCCGTTATGTCCTAATTCGTTTGCCTCACACCACCAGCCATCAGGAATACTGATATTCAAGGCGCCATTTGCAGCCGCTTTCATTCCACTGGTGCCACTGGCTTCCATAGGTCTGCGGGGTGTGTTGAGCCAACAATCTACACCCTGAACCATATATCGAGCTACATTTATGTCATAATCTTCGAGAAACACGATGTGATTTCGCACTTCAGGATCCATAGCGAAATGAACAATTTGACGAATAAGTTCTTTCCCTTGAATATCCTGGGGGTGGGCTTTACCCGCAATAATTATCTGCACGGGTTTATCTTTATTAAGTAAAATCTTTTTTAGTCGTGCAGGGTCACGGAATAAGAGGGTCACTCGCTTATAGGTAGCAAATCTTCTCGCAAATCCGATAGTTAAACATTCCGGGTCTAAACATTCACTTGCGAAGTTAATTCCAGAAGGAGGAGCCCCACGATTAATTAACTGTTTTTTTAGTCTACGACGCGCAAAATCTACCAACCGTTCTCTACGGCGTTCATGAGTTCGCCATAGTTCCGTTTCAGGTATCTCTTTAACTTGTTCCCATATAGAATGGTCTTCGGGACTATTCAGCCAACCGGGTCCTAAATAACGGTCATAAAGGTCTGCGAGGTCACGAGAAATCCAGGAGCGAATATGAACGCCGTTTGTTATAGAAGTAATAGGAATTTCATGCTGTGGAAGATCTTTCCACACACGGGACCACATTTCACGGGATACAATTCCATGCAACTTACTAACTCCATTTGCACCAGCACACAATTTTAAGGCGAGAACCGTCATGCAGAAAGGTTCACGAGAATCATTGGGGTCTTGCCTGCCTAATGCAAGAAATTCATTTAAACTTATCCCAACATCTTGACAATACTTGCCAAAATATCGCTCAATTAAGCCGGGGTCAAACATATCATTTCCAGCAGGAACGGGGGTATGTGTGGTGAAATAACTCCCCGCCTTGACAGTTTCAACTGCCTGAGCAAAGGTCAGTTTCTCATTCAATACCAATTCTTTAATTCGTTGAAGTACCATGAAAGATGCATGTCCTTCATTCAAATGGAAAATAGTCGGACGTAGTTTTAATGCATGGGCTGCAATAACACCTCCCATGCCTAACATAATTTCCTGTTTGATACGCGTTTCACGGTCACCACCATATAACTGCCCTGTAATAGCACGGTCTGCAGGAGAATTTTCCTCATGGTCTGTATCTAAAAGATATAAAGGAACACGGCCTACCTGACATTTCCATATATATGCCTTGACCATGCGTCCCGGATACTCCACCTCTATAACCATGGATTCCCCTTTTTCATCCTTTACTTTCTGTATAGGCATATTGTAAAAATCATTGGGCGGATAAAGTTCTTGTTGCCAGCCATCTGGATTGAGATACTGATGAAAATATCCCTCACGGTAGAGCATACCTAATCCAACCAGAGGCATGCCCAAATCACTTGCTGCTTTTAGGTGGTCTCCTGCAAGAACACCTAAACCACCCGAATAAATATTTACACTTTCATGAACACCAAATTCCGCGGACATATAAAGAATGCACATATCTTTAGGGGCATCGGGGTTACGCTCGAAGTAAGTATTGGTATTCATATAATCTTGCAATTTTGAATAGACCCGTTCCATGTGAGATAGAAAACTATCGTTCTTTGCCAATTCATCTAATTTTTTCTGACTTATTTTTCCCAATAACATTTTTGGATTTTGTCCACATTCTACCCATAAATCACGGTCCATGCGGAAGAATAAGTCAATCGCTTCCGGGTTCCAGCACCACCAGAGGTTATTTGCAATTTCAAGAAGTTTTTTTATTCGTTCCGGTAAATTAGGAATGACATTAAACTGAAAAATATTATGCATTATTTATAACTCCATTATGGGCTATAATTTTTATAAAAATTATAATTTACAGTTTTAATTTTGACTTATATTGTGGTAATCTATTTTACATGAAGTGAAAATATAATATCACAATTAAAAACCTAAAGTATATAAGGAGGATTTGTTATGAATTCTAAACACACACACTCATCTACTTGCAGTTGCTGCGGTATTTCCCGCAGATGTTTTCTTGCTTCAACTGCTGCCGCAGGTTTGACGATACCTTTAATCACATCCGCACAAATGGAATTCCCAACAGAAAGTGAATTGAAACAACCTATAAATTTAGGAGATTTCCGTCCTAAACCTGCTGTTCGTATTGTCGGTGTGGTTGTTCGCGAGAAACCTCCATATTGGTTAGGCTGGCCCGGGACCTCGTATGATGTAGAAGGAATGAGAAAGCAATTTGAACAGGCTTTTATCAATTCAGCCAACAAAGTCGGCGTTCAGTTTGAAATGCTACCTGACCCTATTGAAGATGATACTGCATTGGAGAAATTTATTAATCAAATGTCAACGGAGAAACCGGAGGCCATTCTTGTTCATGTTCAGCATTTAAATGAATGGGGTAGGGTAGATAAAATCCGTAGTGCTAAGGTTCCAATGATTGTTTGGGCTCCATTGGGCACTGTATTTACGACACAGGTTCATGAATTTGCCCGTAGGGAGGGAGTATGCTTGTTATCTACATTAGATACAAGTTGCCTTGAACAAGCTATGCGTATGGTGCGTGCTAAGAAACAATTTGAGATGTCCCGCATACTGGTGGTGCATGGAAAAGAACGAAAAGATGAAGTGATTGAGCGTTATGGGACAAAGATTCGGCATGTACCTCGAGATATGATGGAGAAAATGTTTGAGCGTGTTCCGATAACAGAAGAAGTAAAAGAAGTTGCAGAAAGTATGAAAAAGAAAGCCCAGAAAGTTGTAGAACCTACGGATGAAGATATGATAAATGCGGCTCGAAGTTATGTCGCGGCGAAACATTTGTTGCGTATGGAAGATGCGAATGCGATAACAACCGATTGCTTAGGGATGGTTACCATGAAAACGGTGCCGACACCTCCGTGTTTAGGTGCTTGTATCTTTCAGGATGAGGGTGTAACTTATGGCTGTGAGGCAGATGTCTATGGTGCTATGTCATTAATGTTAACCAGTTATCTTTTCGATAAGCCCGGTTTTATGAATGACCCTGTTCCCGAAACAATCAAGAATGAACTCATTACAGCCCATTGTGTCTGTGGAACAAAACTAAATGGATTTGATAAACCTTCCGAACCATTTATCATCCGTTCCCATTCCGAGTCGGCTTTAGGTGTGTCCTTACAAGTATTGTGGAAGATAGGGCAAGCAGCGACATTGGTTCGATTGCAAAATCCCAATGAACTTATTTTAGACAATGGAACTGTAACCGCAAACATTGATACACCCCCCGCCGGTGGTTGTAGAACGCATTTTTCCTTGAAAATGGATTACATTGAAGAAGCCAAAGATACATTAGGTTTCCATCAGGTTGTATTTTATGGCAATCATCGCAGAGATGTGAAAAACTTCTGTCAGATGTATGGTATAAAAGTTATTCACTCTCCGTCACAAGCCAATCCTATGATACCGATGGAAGCATAAATAAATTTGTAGCACCTCTCCTTAAATTGTTCGGGTCTGTCGGAAGTATCTGGCAGGCCCGACTTATTTGATGCGTCCAATCTATCTGACTATCTATTGTGATTTTTTAAGAGGTTCGCCAGAGAGATAACGATGAATGGATACGGCAGCAGTTTTTGCCTGTCCCATAGCGCTGATTACAGTTGCGGCGCCAGAAACTATATCGCCCCCTGCGAAAATGCCAGGAACGGAGGTTTCCATTGTTTCTGGGTCTACGACAATAGTGCCGTGTTTGGTAGTTTGTAATTCAGGCATAGATTTAGGGATGAGAGGATTGGGTTGATTGCCAATAGCAATGATGACCGTGTCTACTTCCATAATAAACTCAGACCCTTTAATAGGGACAGGTCTGCGTCTGCCAGAAGCATCCGGTTCACCCAATTCCATTCGGATACATTCCATTCCGACAACACGATGGCGTTCATCGCCAAGGATACGGACAGGATTATTTAAAAGGAGCATTTTTACCCCTTCTTCTTCGGCATGATGAATTTCTTCAGCACGGGCGGGCATTTGTTCACGGGCACGACGATAGACGATACTTACATCTCCGCCCAGACGCAAAGCAGTGCGTGCTGAGTCCATAGCCACATTGCCACCACCAATCACAGCAACTTTATTCCGTTTGATAGGAGGTGTATCGTATTTCGGGAAGAGGTAAGCTTTCATAAGATTAGAACGGGTAAGATATTCGTTTGCAGAATAGACACCTACCAAATTTTCACCAGGAATACCCATAAAAGAAGGGAGACCTGCTCCTGTTCCGATAAATACCGCATGATAACCTTCTTCATCAAACAATTCGCGGATTGTGCAGTTCCGTCCAATGACGAAATCCATTACAAATTCGACACCCAATCGTTTGAGATATTCCACTTCCGCACGGACGATTTCTTTAGGAAGACGAAATTCGGGTATACCATACATAAGCACGCCACCGGGTTCGTGTAAGGCTTCAAAAACAGTAACCTCATACCCTAATTTAATAAGGTCGCCGGCTACAGTAAGTCCTGCGGGACCTGCACCGATTACGGCTACGCGTTTACCCGTTTTGGGTGGAATTTCAGGCAGTTGCACCTGTCCACTGGCTCGTTCGAAATCTGCACAAAACCGTTCTAACCTACCGATGGCTACCGGCTCACCTTTGACACCTAATATACATTTGCTTTCGCATTGTTCTTCCTGCGGGCATACGCGTCCACAAACTGCAGGAAGGGCATTTTGGAGTTTGATACGCTGAGCCGCTTCAATGAATTTGCCCTCTTTGATGAGATGGATGAAACCCGGAATATCAATATGAACAGGACAACCCTCGACACAGCCGGGTTTTTTACATTCGAGACATCGGGATGCTTCTAGCATAGCCAATTCCGGGGTATAACCAAACGGTACTTCTTCAAAATTGTAGCGACGGTCTTCCGGTGCTTGTTCCGGTATGGGTTGGCGTGGAACTTTTTCCTTCTTTTTAGGTTTTGCTTCCTGCGAAGGGTTGTTTTGTGTCTTTATTTCAGAATTTTCGGATTGTGTCATGGTCTATTAACCTCTTTCCATACAAGAACAATGATGGTGATGATGTTCTCCCTGAACGGTTGTAGAAGGCATGGTGAAACTTATGGCTTGAATTTCTTCGGCACTGTAGGCTTCTCTTCGGTCGCGAACCTCATCCCAATCAACCTGGTGTGCATCAAAGAAAGGACCATCAACACATGCAAATTTTGTTTCACCGCCGATACTAATTCGACAGGCACCACACATGCCGGTACCATCTAACATAATGGGGTTTAAGGCACAAACTGCTTTGATACCTGTATTGCGGGTCTCTTCCGCAGTTATCATCATCATAAAAGGACATCCTACAGCGACAATTAGATCTATCTTCTCGCCGGCTTGAAGTAATCGTTTTAATGCATCAATGGCATGTCCCTTTTCGCCTAAGGATGCGTCTATGGTAGTTTGAATAAATTGGTCGCTGACTGCGGAAAGTTCCTTTTCGTAGTATGCAAGATAATGGCTTCGTGCTTCAGAGATTACTATAACTTTATTTCCTTGTTCGCGTAATGAACGCGATAAACGAACCACAGCACCAATACCGTAACATCCCCCTAATATGGCAACGGTTCCATAATGCTGAACTTCAAATGCAGTGCCTAAAGGTCCCACAACATGGGCAAGACATTTACCTTTGGATACAGAAATCATTTTTCGGCTGGACAATCCCTTTTCCTGGATGACTAATGTTATAGTCCCTTTTTCCTCATCCCAATCGCTCAATGTATAAGGAATGCGTTCTGAGTTTTCATCAACCATAACAATAACGAATTGCCCGGGTAGCGCCTTTTTTGCTATAGCAGGAGCATAGATAATAAATTCATAAGTATTGGGAACTAATTCCCTACGGGATAAAACCATAAATGGTTGAAGTTTC
The DNA here is from genome assembly GCA_035378955.1 of Candidatus Hydrogenedens sp. NCBI lineage: Bacteria > Pseudomonadati > Candidatus Hydrogenedentota > Candidatus Hydrogenedentia > Candidatus Hydrogenedentales > Candidatus Hydrogenedentaceae > Candidatus Hydrogenedens > Candidatus Hydrogenedens sp. The sequence continues at coordinate 30,960 of DAOSUS010000013.1, forward strand.
TCGGGTAATTTAATTTCTTCTTCTACCAAAGTATCTTCTTTATGGTCTTTGCCATCTTCAAAATTTCTTATGGCTACTAAACCGGTTACATAGTCCTCTATCTTATGTCCTTTGAACCATTTGCGGCGTTCCGTTAAGTTTTGAGACGCTGGTGGTGCAGTTTGTCGGTCAAGGTTTAGTTTGGCTGTATCTAAACCTAACTCACGAGATATTTCCTCGACGGAGGTATATTCCTTCCATGTCTCTGATGAAAGGTTTTTTGCTATTTGTTGGATAATATTCCATTCGGGGATGGCTTCCCCCGGTGGATTACATGCTTTTATTAAAGGTCGCAACTGATTGTTCCTATCCAGAACTGTCCCTGAAACTTCAGCAAAGACAGCCGTTGGATATACCACATCCGCTGATTTTGTCCATTCCGAAGGGAAGATGTCCAAAGAGATAACTACATCGAATTTATTTCGGAATTCCTGTGGGATGAATAAGCCTGTGGTAATAACCGCTTTAACTTCGTCGGGAATGTTTGTAAGTTTTGAAAAACCTTTTTTGTCCGGTACAATCTCAAAGTAATACGGAGATTGCATTATTTCCTGTGTAAATTTTTTAAATATATGTCTATCTTCCAATGTGCTAGATGTATCACAAACAAAGGCAAATGATTTGCCTGTATAATTTTTCAATAATTCGACACATCGCTGTATGGTTTCTTCAGATGTTACAGGTCGCAATACTTTATTAATGCGTATTTGTGGAGTACGAAGACGATTGGGGCTATTCAAAAATTCAGGAATTGCGAAATGTCCTAAAACACATATAGGCAGATGGTCATAAACTCCTTTTGCCATTACAGATTTGTTATTCACCGCATATACCGCTAAAGCACAGGCTTCATCACAATAGATGCAGGTAGTTTCGGTCTTCATATCCGGTCGTCCAAACCACTTTGCATATCGGTCTGATAAAGTGCCTGTAGGACATACATCTATACATGACCCACAAAAAGTACAACCTGCTTCATGTAGGTTTCTTCCAAATGCCTGTCCAATATGGGTTTGACTACTGCGATGAACAAAATCAATAACAGACCTACCTTGATGTAATTTACAAACGCGGACACATCGTCCGCAGAGGATACATAGATTTAGGTCTCGGTCAATAAAAGGCTCAGAACGCTCTATAGGTTTATAATGATATTTAGGAGCGACCATAATTTCTGCCAGACCCAAATCTGCAGATAATTCACGCACTTCACATACTTCTTTGTTGTTGCAGGTATGACAACCTGTTGTGGCTCCTACTTTTTCCGATTTGGGACGGTATTTATCGCACAGTTCGCGTCGTTCGCATACAAGGCAGGCACTGGGATGTTCTAACATCATAAGTCCCAAAATATTTCTGCGTAATAGACGCAGTGCCTCTGTTTGTGTGCGGATAACCATCCCTTCGGCTATAGGTGTGGAACAGGATGTGGGATAACCGCGCATACCTTCCACTTCTACAATACATATACGGCAGGCACCAAAAGGTGGCAAAGCAGGATGTGTGCATAGATGTGGAATAGATATTCCATGTCGTAAAGCACATTCCAATATTGTTTCACCCGCTCGACCTTCAAGTGTTTTTCCATCAATAACTACATTCACAATCAAATCACCTCTTTAATATATAACACTTTAATCTGTTTTCTTCTTTCTTTCTTTAATAGGTTCATAACGAACTCGAGAACCGCTACGCCGATATACGGCTGAATACATAGCAGGGCATACCCGCAGACACTGACCGCAACGGATACATTTTTCCTGGTCAATCACATGGACTTCTTTCCTTTTGCCAGATATGACTTTTACCGGACATGCCTTGGCACACATCGTGCAACCGACGCAACGCTCCGGGTCTATGTGATATGAGATAAGAGGACTGCAAACAAAAGCACGACACTCTTTCGCTTTAATATGCTCTTCGTATTCATGTCTGAAATACCGCAGTGTGGATAATACGGGATTTGGGGCGGTTTGTCCTAATCCGCATAAGGACCCTTGTTTGATAGTTTGTGCAAGTGTTTCTAAACGAATAATATCCGTTAATTCTCCTTTACCTGCGCAAATCCGCTCAAGGATGCCTAACATAGCGCGTGTGCCGACGCGACAGGGGGTGCATTTGCCGCAAGACTCTGCCTGAGTAAATGAAAGAAAATAGCGAGCAATGTCTACCATACAATTGTCTTCATCTAAGACAATCATTCCGCCAGAACCCATGATACTACCCGCTTTTGTCAGGGATTCATAATCAACAGGCAGGTCTAACATTTCCGCCGGAATACATCCTCCTGAAGGTCCTCCGGTCTGGACTGCTTTTACTTCTTTATCATTTAAGATGCCTCCACCAACTTCAAATATTACCTTCCGCAGAGGAATGCCTAAGGGAATTTCGACCAATCCTGTCCGTTTAATTTTTCCTGCTAAAGCAAAGGTTTTTGTCCCTTTACTGTTTTCATTACCATACTGCACATACCAATCGGCACCTCGATGGAGAATCAAAGGCAAATTCGCTAAAGTTTCTACATTCTGTATAATGGTGGGCTTATCCCAGAGTCCGCTGATAGCCGGGAATGGAGGACGCGGACGGGGCATTCCACGATTTCCCTCGATGGACGCAATCAGAGCCGTTTCTTCGCCACATACGAAGGCACCCGCTCCTTTTTTTATAGTGATGTCGAAGGAGAAACCACTCCCTAATATGTTTTCTCCTAATAATCCGTGTTCATACAGTTGTTGGATGGCAATCTCTAATCGTCGTATTGCCAGAGGATATTCCGCACGACAATACACATATCCATAGCGAGCACCGATGGTATAACCTGCTATTAACATTCCCTCCAATACAGAATGGGGATCACCTTCCAGCACCGAACGGTTCATGAAAGCCCCGGGGTCTCCTTCATCCGCATTACAAATGAGATACTTCTCGTCGGCGGGTGTATTTCGTGCATACGACCATTTTTTCCATGTGAAGAAACCGGCTCCTCCACGGCCCCGCAAACCCGATTTTTTTACCTCTTCCAGCACTGCATCCGCACCTATATTTAACGCTTTTAGGAAACCACGATAGCCATTTTGGGCTAAATAATGGTAGAAATTTTCCGGGTCAATCAATCCACAATTGCGAAGTATATTACGCACCTGGTGTGCTAACATGGGATGTCTTGTAATCGGAGGTAATCCCCGAAATTCGTCGGTGCTCATTACCCCGATAAGTTTTTCTTCCCATACCCCTTCTTCTAAAAAAATCCGAGTTACAAACTCTTCAGCATTTTCAGGCTTTATAGGACCATAACATATAGGAATTCCATTCGGAGGTTGAACCATAATAATGGGTTCTAATACACAGGGACCCATACAGCCCACTTCAACAAACATTGCATATTTTTTATTCTGTATCAAAAGTTTTTTTATAATTTCTTCGGTTTCAAGGGCACCTGCGGCTCTACCACAGGTTGCAGCACCTACATAAACCACAGGAAGTGTGTTATTTTCTATTTTTCCCCATTCTTCCTGTGCCCGTTCATATAAAATTTCCATAGTATCATTTGCTATCATTGTTCAACACCTGTTTTAGTATCTTCTTTCTGTCGATATTCTTTAATTACTTCACGAACCTTTTCTTGTGTCATTTGAGCATAAACCTTGCCATTAACAGCCATTACAGGGGCTAATGCACAGCAACCGACACAAGCAACCCGTTCTAATGTAAACAAACCATCTGCTGTGGTATGTCCCGGTTCTATGTTTAATTCTTCACGCAGTGCCTCTAAAACAATAGAAGAAGCACGTACATGACACGCTGTCCCCTGACATATCTGGATAACATATTTACCCGGCGGTGTGAATTTGAACTGCGTATAAAACGATGCTACCCCATAGATTTCCGAGGCAGATACTCCTAAATATTCTGCCATTGCATCTACCGCAGGAGAAGAAACATAGCCATAATGTTCCTGCACCTCCTGAAGCAATGGGATAATGCTACTGCGTTTGGCGGGGTATTTTTGAAATAACTGTTGTAAACCAAAAACTAATTCATTATTTGATATATTCAACGATAAAAATCCTTCTCGTTGTAAGGCGAAAGGCATTAATGAATTGAACCAAAAACGGAACAACAAATTATACCATGATTATGTAAAAAAAGTAAAACTCGTAAACCCTATGTATACCATAGGTGATATATAGTTATTAAGATAAGAGAAAAAATACTGGGGTGACTGATAAAAGAATGAAGATTATTAAGATTTAGGTTATGTGTCTATTATATCGGGAGGGCTTTTGTGCGGAGGTTCTTGTCTGTAAAAGAAGGGTAATAGGAATATGCCCGTAAAAAATCCGCCAATATGTGCCCACCATGCGACCCCTGCAACATCTTCCGAACTTGCCATAACTACCAGTCCATTGAGAAGTTGTAATATAAACCAAAAGCCTCCGAATAACAGTGCGGGCATTTCTACAAAATAGGGGTAAATGATAATTGGAATAACACATAATATTCGGGCTCTGGGGTATAAAACCGTATAGACGCCGAGTATTCCAGAAATGGCACCGGAAGCACCTACGCAAGGGACTTCCGAACCCGATTGGGTTATAGCATGAATTGTTCCAGCAAATACTCCGCAAAGGATGTAGAAAAGTAAAAATCGGAGGTGTCCTAATCTATCTTCAATGTTGTCTCCAAAAATCCATAATGCCCACATATTAGAAACGAGATGCAATAATCCACCATGCAGGAATTGATGGGTAATAAGAGTAATCAAACGAATATGTGCAGGGACAATGCCAAAAAACTGAAATATCAATTCCACTTTCTTTTCGGGCAAATCAAAATATTGAAAGAATACGAGGGTGTTAAAGATAATTATTAGCACAACAACAAATGGAAATCCCCGTCGTGGATTGACATCTCGTAATGGAAACATAAATTATCCTATTTTTATATTTTGATTTGTTAATTTTTTCCCTTTTGATGACGATATTTTTCAACTTCTCCCAGAACCTCTTTTAAGTTTGGGGCTTCTTTTTTGTCCATTACCAATATAACATTATGGGCTACAGCTATAACAAGATTTTCTACTCCTGCAGATACAATAGTAATAGGAAGAGAATTGTCGTTATAAAGGATAGAGTTGACTGTTCGTAGTGAAACAGTATTTCCATGAGTTACATTTCCATTTTCATCTCTGGGCATAATTCGTTCCAATGAAGTCCATGAACCTAAATCATCCCAGTGAAAATTCCCTTTTACCATCACGATGTTTTTACTTTGTTCCATCAGGGCGTAGTCAATAGATATATTGGGCAAATCCTGAAAGATAGTATATAATTTATCCATATTATTATGCTTTATTTCCTCGGACATTTCTATAATGGCATCCCAATAAACGGGATTTGCCTTTTTTATTTCTTCCAGAAAGGTCTGTACTTTCCAGAAGAACATACCACTATTCCAGAAATAAGTACCTGCTTTGAGATACTCATTTGCGACTTGTTCGTTGGGCTTTTCATGAAATTTTTTTACAGAATATATAGGAATATCTTTATCATCACATAATATATTTCCTGCTTCAATGTATCCGAAACCTATTTCAGGTCGGGAGGGAGGAATGCCAATAACTCCCAGTGTATTCTTCTCGGCTACATAATCCATTATGCGGGAAACTGCTTTTACAAAAGCGTCCATAGGTTCTATCAACTGGTCTGCAGTAAGTACAGCTATTGTAATATCTTTTGCGAATTCCCCGTATTTGGCGAGAAGGTGAGCCGTGATATAAGACAAACAACCTGCTGTGTTTTTGCGATATGGTTCCGCGATAATTTGTTCTTCTGATAATAGATGTAATGGAATAAAAATAGATTTAAGTTCTTCGGAGGTTGCCAGCCAGATATTGTCTTGTGGAACTATAGGGAGAATTCGTTCTATAGCATCTTTTAGCAGAATATTATTATTATTCCCTAAGGGTAATAATTGCTTTGGGTGTTCTGATGTAGATAATGGCCAAAATCGTTCGCCAATTCCTCCTGCCATAATTACTGCCCATTTTTTATTTGTTGTAGGAGTATTGGATTGACTGCTTTTTTCCATAAGTTCAATTCCTTATTCCATATTCAGAAATTATTATAACAAATAGGAATAGTAATATCTGGAGGAGTTTTAATTATCAAAATAAGTAGACAATGCTTCTGCTATGGTTTCTGCCATTTTTTGGCGCCATTTGGGGTCGGCTACATTTTGTAAATCAGAAGGGTCTGCCAGATTAGCACATTCAACCAAAACTTTTGTTGAAATATCGGTGTTTCGAAGGACAGCAGGAACATAAGCATTGTATTTTGTCCTTCGGATTATATTTCGAATAGCAGAACCATTTGAATGAACCGTAATATGGTTTTTTTGAGCAGTTTTAATTAGTATTTGTGCAAAAAGTCTGGAGCGGGCTTCTGAATTAATTCGCTCATTTATTGTATATGTCTTCGGTTGATTTTCTTGCCATTCTTTATAGATAGAATAATTGACATCATCCCCAAATTTGGGAAGTTTTTCAATTCCTCGATAATAGTTTGCACCGGGAATATATACCATTAATCCTCGTATAGAGGACTTGTATGTAGCATCGCAATGGATACTAATGAAAATCATCTTTTCACGTGGAATTTTTGCTTTTTTTTCTTTACGAATAATGCTATTTGCCAGTAGCCATCGTAAATGGGCGGATGATACGGAATCTTGAGGATTATGTGGAGGAGTTACCAGAATATATTCATCTGTATCGTGGGTAAAGGTTTTATTCATAGAAGGTGTATAATTTTGGCTTTCATCTTTGAGTGTAACATAAACTCGGGCTTGTGTCTTTTGTTCAAGGTATTCCTTCAAACGACAAGCAATATCGTAATTAATCTCATCTTCCAATATTTTTTCCTTGTATCTCGGTGCTCCGTGGTCTCTACCTCCATGTCCCGGGTCAATAATAACGACCACCCCTTTGAGAGTATTTGTGGTTCCAGTAGTTTTTTTCGTCCTTTTAATTTGCTCAACTTCTTTTTTTACTTCATCTGCGATGCGTCGCTCTTCTTTCCCACTGGGCAGGTATATATCACTAAGCATATCTAAAGGAATTTTAATCATTGTGCCGGGTTTAACTGTGCGTTCATTACTAATCTTATTCCGTTTCTTAACAACTTCGCATACTTTTAATATATCAGCATGATCTGTATAATCTGTAAATCGGACAATAACGGAATATATTGTTTCACCTGCCTTTAATTTGTAAGTAGCATATTCCCCTAAGGTGTCCTTGCCATATTGGAGTTCTTTTGAAAGAACAGTTCCGTTAGTGGATGTTTTGATATCTCCCCAATCCTCATCAATGGCATCCATCGGTTCTAAAGGATTTTGTTCTGTTTCTTCAGCTGTTCTTGCTTTTTTAGTTAATTGTTCCTTTAACTCAGGACTAAAAATAGATGACGGAAAAAATATTTGATTACCTCCTGATAAAGGTAATTTTTTCCCTGAATTTTTAGGGTGTTTCATTATATCTACTTTTTTTGTAGTATCACCTGAGAGTGCTATTATCCATAAATTAATTGCATTATCATCCAACCGATAGCCCTGTGGAACTGTATGTCTCCAGCCTTCTGGGGTTATATTGTCCTGATTAAATATTAACATGAAAATCTGGAGGTATAATGATGTGCGAACTCTGTTTAATGGAATAGCAACAGCACGAAGATTTTTATACTTTTGGACTTCCGTTGGGTCTGATAATACGGAACTTAAAGTTTGATTGATAGATTTGCCATGTGATATAGAACATTCAAGAAAAATCTGGTAAGAAGGTCTACAAACTATTGTAATACCGGGTTGTAATTCTGCCCGTATTGTGCCTGTTTGAGCATAAGTAGAAAAGGATAAAACCAACAGAATACAACTTATTGTGGTAAAAATAACAACGAACCTATTAAATCGTATTCTTACTTCTAACAACATCAATCCTAACAAGTATTTGGTTAATTCTGTTTTTTGTTAAAGATAATACACGACATTGCCTCTGATATTCACATTAGAAGAGGGGTAAGGTAAATACTTGCAGAAATAGTATCCGAAAAAAACGAATTAGAAAGAAGGGAGTTGTTTCCTTTGAATGCGATGGTGATAAAGACGGAAGGATAGCCATGCCGTTGTAAAATAAAGGAAATTTAATGCCCATAATGTAAACCATTCCCAGCGGACTTCGTAAAGAGAAGCACCCATTTGGTTCATACGAACAAAACCTGCGGAACCACTCGTGCTGGGAAACAAAAGGGAGACAATCCTCAACCATTGAGGCAGGGTTTCTAATGGCCATGCAAAACCTATTAATAATACTGCTGGCATTGATGTGAAAATTAGGGCGGGTATAGAAATTTCCCTGCTTACAAACAAAGTGCAAAGGGAAAAGCCTAAAAAAATAATAGAAGAAACATACGGAATTAGGAAAATCATAAGTTCAAAAAGGTTGCCCAGTTGAGGCAAATTGTAAACTCGATAGATTACGGAAATATAAAATAAGGGGAAGAAAATATACATGCTGAAATAGGCAAAACCTCGTGCCAGAATAATGCAGAAAAAGATAGGTTTGTTTGTTTTTTCTGATACGGGTAAAGGTTCATACTGTTCCTGCCTTGTTCCAGTCAATATGCCGATACCAATAAGTAATGTTTGCTGCAATATCAGTATAAGCACCCCAGGGACTACATAAGTAGCATATCCACCTGCAGGATTGAATAAAGCACGAACATCCGTATTTAAAATGTTCCATTTCATCTTTGCATAGGGTTCTGTCAATCCTTCTGCCGTCATGCGACGAATTTCTACTCCTGCAGACATTGTGGCGGTGGCTTTATATACCCCTGTGAAAACCTGCCGATATATAAGGAAATAGGCGGCATCTGCAAATAATTGCACTACGGATTTTTGACGCGTCAGTATTTTCCTTTCAAAATCATCTGGGATAACGACGATGGCATTGGCTTTGCCCGAGATTACAAGATTTTTTGCTTCTTAAAAGTCAGACACACGATAAATAAGATTTACTTCCTCTGTAGCATCTATCCATCGTAAAAGTTTTCTACTAAGAGAAGTGTTATCTTTATCTACAGCAACAACATCTACTTCTTTTAACACTTCTCGTGAATAAGGTAAAGGATAAACCATCGTATAGACTGCTAATCCTGCGATTATAATTAATAAAATGCCCGGGTCACTAAAAATAGCAATGTATTCTTCTTTTAATATTTGCCAGAAGTATTTCATATTTTTCCCCAATATTCCGGACATTTAGCGAACCGTTCCCACTTTGGAGCAAAAAGTATAAGAGGAAAAAAGAAAAAAGCAAAAAGAATAAGCATGTTTGGAACAGAAACCCATGTGGGGACACCACGAATGGCTTGTTCTAAAATTATTTTTAAATAATGGGTAATGGGTAAAGAATAACTCCATGCTTTTGCAAACAAGGGCATTCCAATTACAGGATAGGTTATTCCCGCAAAAGCAAATGCCGGACCCGCATAAAATCCACCGAGACTGTTTGCCATTCGTAAGTTGGATGTTAAAGATACAAAGGCAAAACCAATACTTTGATAGGCAAGGACAAATAATATACTTGAAACAATGACAAAACTTAAATTCCCATTAAAGGGCACATTGGCTCCATACACCAATAATGTGAGCATGAAAAGAGTTAATATAGAGAAACCAATGGTATAGGGAAGGGATTTGCCTATAATTGCAATCCAGTAATTTCCACCTGCCTTTTCCATAAATTCTTTAACAGTTCCGTGTTTCAATTCGGAACCAAATGCACGTATCATGACCATGATAATAAATGCCTGCATCATAGTTGGTAAAAGGGCAGGCAATAGGAAAAAACGGTAATTTAAATTCGGATTGTATAAAGGTTGAGCATCCAGAGCAATGGGAGTAGCATATTGGGGGATATTTTTTATCGGGTCTCCTCGTTGGGAACGGAAGAGAAATTCCTCCTGATAGGTAATTTTCCCGACAACTTCGCGTAAAGAACGGCTAATAAGACTGCTGGTTAACATCCATTGATTATTGTAGTATGCAACAACAGCCTCGTTTTTATCTCCTTTCAATTTTTGTTCTAAATCATCGGGGATATAGAGTAAAGCATAGGCTCTTCCCTCACGGAGCCATTGGGTCCCTTCATTGAAATTGGGAGTGATAAGCCCAACGCTAAGGGAAGGAGATGCTTCTGTAGAACGAATAATCTGTCGGGCTAAATCGGAATTATCTCTATTGCAAATAACTACAGGTAAATCTCGTGGTATTTCCTGATAGAAAATCGAATACATAATCAGAAAACTGATAATGGGTAAAACGAAGGTAAAAAGATAATAGAAAGGGCTATGGGCGATGATATGGAGTTCCCTTCGTAAAACTCTCATCAGGGAGGTAGCCATTAAGAACTTCCCCTTCTGGAAACAAATCTTTTTATTAGATTATCAATTTTTCCACGAATAAAAATTACCCAATCGGCTTCTTTATCAGGGCGTTCCCATGGAACAACGATACTCATTCCAGGGCGAAGTCCCTCTGGCTTTTGTAGGGGTTTGGCACGAACTTCAAAGGTTCGTAAATCAAATCCTCCTGAAGCACTGGTGGCACGCCATGTGGCAAACTCACCTAATGGGGATATGTAATATATCTCCATTTCGAGAACGCGACGATTTAACGCAGGAATCATTCCCGCAATGACCTGTCCAATGTGTAATCCATTCATCTGGTCTTCCCGAATATTAAAGGTAATCCAGATTTTATCGGGATTTAACATCGTTACAATGGGCATACCCGCAGAAGCAATTTCGCCGGGGTAAACAATATGTTCTAATATTTCTCCATCAATAGGGGCAGTAACATGAACTTCATCGATTAACGATTCTACTTCTTGCACAGCACCGGAGGCTTGTTGAACCAATGCCTCTGCCGCTTTTTTGTCTTCCTCTCGTGTGCCATTAATAGCCATGTCATACTGAGCTTTTGCAGTTGCTTCCAGACGGCACGCCATTTTATATTGTGCCTCTACTTCATCTCGCTTTTGAGCAGGAACAACTCCTTCTTCAAATAATTTTTGTATCCTTTGAAAACTTTTTTCTGCCAACTCTTTTCCTGCCTGTGCTTGAAGCCATTGATTATATGCCATACGGATTTGTTCTTCTCGGGCTCCTTTTTCGGCTTTCTCAAACTGTGCCTGTGCTGCTTTTTGAGCACTTTCTGCCTGCTTCTTCTTTGCTTCCAATTGAGGACGGTCTAAAATAGCAACTGTATCCCCCTTTTTAACACGCTGTCCCTCTTCTGCAATAATTTCAAGCACGCGTCCTGGAACTTTGGCAGAAACATTTATCTTGTCGGTCTCGACTTCTCCCTGAAGGTAAAAAGGTTGGGGCTGAATGAAAATGTAAGAGAGAAAGGAAACTACAAAAAGGCTTATCATGAAAATAAAGAAAGCCACTAATCTTGGATGACGCATTTTTTTACATCCCTTCTGAGTATAATTAACGATAATGTAATTACTAATTTACGGTTGCGAAGGAGTTTTTTCCTCATTGGCTTCTACAATCTGAATCTGATTCATAAACTCCTGCCAACGGGACGATTGCCCACTTGCCTCCAATAGTTGAAATAAGGCAACATCGTAATCATAAGCGGATTTAAGCCGTCCCAGTTGTGCACGGGAATGTTGATACACAGCATCTACAACCTCAATAGAAGTGCTAACACCTTCTTCAAAGGCTTTAGTTCGAACACGCAAGTTCTCCGCCGTTAACTGTAATGTGGTATCAAAACTTTCCCACTGTTCCCGTGCTTTTTTCATCTCTTCATATCTTTTAACAACAAGACTTTCTAAGTCTTTTTTTACCTTTACTCGCATATATTCCGCTTTGCGGACCAATGCCTTTGCCGAAGCGGTTTTATGCTTCCCTTGAAAACCATCAAAAAATGTGTAATTCAGACCAATTCCTACAGCCCAGGTTGGGTCTAATAAGGTTAAATCATCTTCAAAAATTTCATGCATACCAAAAAGATACACCGTAGGGCGGTTTGCTCCTTTTTCCGCCTTAACACCTGCATTGGCTTGTTCAACCTTTGAAGATATAATGGATATAGCGGGATGTGTTTCGTTCAAGCTCTCTTTAAATGTGTCAATAGGCGGGTCACTGTTTAAGAGGAATAATTCGGAATTGGGTTCCCATAGATTGTTTTCAAAAAGGATATTAATGAGACCTTCCTGGATTATAGAAATGTCTCTTTGTGCCGCATCTTCTTCCTGCTTTGCTTTTGCCAATTCGACTTGAGCATGAAGTAATTCTACTTTTGCAATAATTCCTTCACGGAATAGCCGTTCTGCTCGGTCTACATGTTTTTCCATCAGTTCTCTTTTTAATGTTTGAACTTTATAATTCTGTTTTGCAAGCACCAACCCATAATACCGCTGAGCAAGTTCTGTTAGTAACTGAAATCGAGTCCATTCCTTTTGTGCTGTCGCCTCTGTTTTACGATGTTTAGAAACTTCATTGGCGGCTGAAATACGCCCCCCTGTGTAAACAGGCAAACTCAATTTAATTTGTCCCTTAGTAAATTGTTTTTCCTGGACTTCATAAGAAAAAGGTATCGGGTCTATGCTTATGTCAATAGGGGAATCTAAAAAGGTTTGCTTTATTTCCAATTCCCCTTTCGGATAGCGAAGTCCTTTCGCAGATTTCAATTCCTCTTCCTTTTGGCGAATTTCCTCATCTGCAGAGGAAAGAGCAGGATTGTTTGCTTCCATTTTTGCTACGGCATCTGTAAAACTGAGTGGTTCCGCAGAAGAAATCGGAGCCAACAACCCATATAGAATTATTATGAAAATAGAAAATCTACCCATTACCTTTAATCACTCATGTTTTGTCTGGAATAGACATTGTTTATTTGTTTTTTGTGTCATATATCATAACAAAATTTCAGGATTATTTACTATAAAAGCAATAAAAACAAAAATAAAACTTCAAAATAATTAATATAATAAAAACATTATACCTAATAACTACTTATATAAAGGATAGTACATTTTAAAAGGTATTTATGTATTTTTTTCTTTTAGAAACTTAATTGTGCTTACCAGAATCTAATTTCATTATAATGAACATTTACGAATAAACAAAGCATGATGAGGAGTTCGTATGAGTTTCCCTTTAAGTTTATTTTTTTGTTGTTTGTTACATATAGTAGGGCAGGGAATACCCGATGTCCCCTATGAACATTATTTTCATAATCCATTCCCCTTAAAGGATACAAATCTTTATACCGACTCGGCTTTCTTACCTATATGCATTAAGAAAGAAGAAGAAAACATAGTCTTATATCTGGGGACAGAAAAAGGATTATTCCAAATCTTATCTTTAAATAGTCCCAATTGGGAAAATGTTCCAGACAATGTTATAGAAAATGGGCATATTTTTGATATGGAAGTGGATTCAAAAGGGAAAATTTATTTAGGTGCATGGAATGGGTTATATTTTATTGAAAATGAGAAAATGGAACGAATTGCAGATGTCGGTGATATTCCAATTTCAGTAATAAAAATTACAGGAGAAAAAATTATTGCTGGAAGTCCGGAAGGAATCTGGATAAATGACGGAGATGGACAGTGGGAAAAAATAGAGTTAATATTTCCCCGAAGTATTCGGGATATTGCTGTTGATAATGAGGAGAATATCTGGATGGCTACGGAAGGAGGCTTAATTCGTATAAATGATGGAAAGGAAATAAGACACTATAAACACAAAGAAGACTTATTTGATGAAGGAGACCCGGAAAAAGAACTGATTTCTAATAATTTGCTTACGGTATGTGTCGTAAAAGACGATGAAATCTGGACAGGAGGATTAGGTGGTATTACTGTTTTAAAAAATGGTAGGGTAGTAAGAAAATACACGCATACAGATTTTCCCGGAGCAACAATTACAAAAATTGTATATGATAATATTTCTGACAAAGTATGGATTGGAACCAATAATGGTTTGGTATGTTTCCCGAATGGGGATAATAAAAATAAATTGGTTTTTCGGAGTAAACGATGGTTATTAGATGATAATGTCCGTGATATTTTTATGGATAAGGATGTAGTCTACATCAGTACCGTTAAGGGCGTAAGTCAGTTATCAGTACAGAAAAAAACATTAGCCGATAAGGCGAATTACTTTGAAAAGATAACACAGGAAAGACATACAAGGGAGCCGGGTATTGTAGAACATTGTAAATTGCGCGTTCCCGGTGACCTTTCGACCTGGGAACCTCTGGATGATGATAATGATGGTGGTTATACAAACATGTATCTTGCCAGTCTAGCTCTTCGATATGCAGTTACGAAAGATGAGGAAGTCCGACAACGAGCAAAACAGATTTTTAAAGCCATTTTATTTCTGGAAGAAGTAACAGAATTGCCGGGTTTTATTGCAAGGACAGTAGTCCCTGCGGATTGGACACAAGTTAATGACCCTAATGAGGAAATAAGCCCACAAAGAAAAGCAATGATGAGAGTATTAGACCCCAGATACAAACCTGTTGAGATTCGCTGGCGTAAATCCCGAGATGGAAAATGGCTCTGGAAAGGAGACACAAGTAGTGATGAAATTACGGCTCATTTCTTTGGGTGGGCAATTTATTATGATTTGTGTGCGGACGAAGAAGATAAACAATTACTAAAAGCCCTTGTTTCTCGTGTAATGGATAAAATCATTGCTGACGGATTTGTCCTTAAAGATATTGATGGAACACATACTCGTTGGGGTGTATGGGCTCCCGAACAACTTAAACATGACCCCGATTGGGCAAATGAAAGGGGAATTAATGCATTAGAAATTTTATCTTATCTGAAGACTTCATACCATATTACAGGCAACGAAAAGTATCAAAAGGAATATGAGCACTTGTTGATAGAGGAAGATTACGCTTCTCTTATAAAAAAGGCCAAAAATTATGGTCCTTCTTCTCGAACTCATATAGATGATGAATTGTTAGCCTTTACCTATCCGTCTTTGTTCCGATATGAAGAAGATGAACAGTGGTTAAAGATTTATCGAGATAGTATTCAGCATTGGTATAAGGGTATAGAAAATGAGGATAGCCCATTGTTTAATTTTATTTATGCCTGGTGTATGGGAAATGACCCAAATTTGGAAATGTCCGTAAAAACATTAAGAGAAATTCCTTATGACCTTATTAATTGGACAGTAGATAACAGGTTTCGGGAAGATATTCGCCTTGTTCGCGAATCAATTTTGGAAGTAATACAAACATCCCGACTCCTTCCGCCGGGAGAAACAGCGGTAATTCGCTGGGACAAAAATCGTTGGGAAGCAGTTCAAGGAGATGGCGGAAGAACAGAAAGAGCTGCTACCTTCTATTTATTCCCTTATTGGTTAGGGAAGTATTTAGGTCTAATTGAATGAATATTTCTGCATATAGTTTCGTATTGATTAACATCTTCCTATGATTTTTTGTAGAAATAATTTACGGATTTGTCATACAAGTTTTAATACTTTGTTGATTTTCATTTAGAATACACACATATTTTCCCCTGTTTTTTTTCTTATAGTTTAGCAATTATTTTCTAAGGTGTTGTTATATGATAGATTTTTCTGATTGGAACTTTATCTGGCAAACGGTGGGTGTTATAGGTGCTGTCATTTTTTTTGGACGATTTTATATACAGTGGATATGGTCTGAAAAGTTGGGGCGTAGTGTTATTCCCATCATATTCTGGTATATGAGTTCTGTGGGTTCCATCTTACTATTGGGATATGGAGTTTATATTCTTTCTCCTGTAGGTGTAGTTAGTTACGGTTTTAATTTACTGGTATATGCTCGCAATTTAATTCATATCTGGCGTAAACAAAATAAACTTACTCCTTTTCGTTATTATCTTACACATGGACTTGTTCTACTCGCTTTTATTGTATCAACAGTTGTCGTTTGTTATGTTTTCTATCAGAAGTTTTTTCATGTTCGTGAGATGGCAAAACCCCATGCAGTTCGGTATAGTTTCTGGATTTTTCTTGGATTAATGGGGCAAATACTCTTTGCTTTTCGTTTCTTAATTCAATGGTTGACTACAGAGGTAAAAAAACAGAGTGTCATTCCTCCCATATTCTGGTATCTTAGTCTTCTGGCTTCGTTCTTACAAATTATTTCCTATTCATTTCAGAAAGAATGGTTATATGCTATAGGTTTATTGACAACTCTCTTTGTATATTTCCGAAATATTTGGCTACTTAAAAAAGGAACAAAAGTTTTGTCTGCCAATGGGGAATAATAAAAATATAAATTAAAAGTATTGAAGGGAGATATTATGAATCACCTGTTTTTAAGATAGATAAACAGGAACTGGATGAATTTGAAAAAGGGTTCCCTTATAAAGAAAAACACATAACCCCAACTCAGTTAAGACATGAATAGGCATAAAAAAAACAATGGTGGAGTCGAGGAGGATCGAACTCCCGACCTCATGACTGCCAGTCATGCGCTCTCCCAACTGAGCTACGACCCCACGAGAATTGTTATTATAAACTAATTTACCTGTTGTTGTAAAGTAGAGAAATGCATTAGAATTTTATAATTTATTAGAATTAGAAATGTTTTTCTCTAAAATTAAAGGGATAAATTAAAATGAAAAAATATTTTTCAAAAAAGCCCCGTATCAATTCTGTTGTGTTCTTTTTATTTCTGATATGTGTTGTCTCTTTCTTTTCCTATGCACAATCGGACAAAAAAGAAGCCACAGCAATTCTAAGACCTCCATACTTATTAGATGAGTTTGGGCGAATTATTATTTATCATGGGATTACTGTTTCTAACTCTGCAAAAAGTGCAGAAGATTTTCTGCCATGGCAAAAAAAGGAAGATTTTGCACGATTAAAAGAATGGGGATTTAATTTAGTTCGATATTTAATTTTTTGGGAGGCAATAGAACCTGTTTCAGGTAAATACAACGATAAATATATGCAAGATACCCTTGAACGATTAAAATGGTTGGAGGAATTAGGAATTGATGTTCTTCTATGTATTCATCAAGACCTATTTCATCGGCGTTTTGGGGGTAGTGGTTTTCCTGACTGGGCTGTACATGATGGCGGATATCCAGTTACTCCAGTTTCGCCTCCTTATAAGAATTATTTTACAAAACCTGTAATGAGTTGTTTTGATTATTTCTGGCGGAGTGATTTATTAAAAAATAGTTATATAGATATGGTTAAATATGTCCTTTCTAATGTAGATAAACTTCCTCATCTGATAGGGATTGAGGTATTTGATGAACCTTGGCCCCATATAGGACCTGGTTTTGAAGCAACCATACTTACAGATTTCTATAAGCGTATAGAGAAGATGAAAATTGACAATAACTTTAAAACAACACTTTACTTCCAGCCTATGTTAATTTCCAGTGTTGTTATGCCAACAGGATTGCAATTCCAGCCAACAGGGTTCGCCGTATATGCCGTCCGTTACTTTGACCCCTTCTATGAAAACGAAAACAGTACTTATGGAAAAACAAATAACTGGATTATGTCAACTACCATTTCTCAAAGAGTCCGCGAGTCCCGCCGATGGGGAATTCCTATGCTAATAACCGATTTTGGTGTAGCACTAAATCCTGCAGAAGCAATGAGGTTCTTAGATGATTGGTTCTTACTTATGGACCAGTATCATTTAGGCTGGGTATATAATTCTTTTGATCGAGATACGGTGAACCCTTATGGAATATTAGATAGTGAAGGAAATTCCAAGCCTGTATTGGGCAAATTAATCCAAACCTATCCTCAAAGAATTGCGGGGAAAAACCCAACATGGTATACCAAGGGAAACTTATTTAAACTTAGTTATAAACCAGATGGAAATGTTGCTCCGACGGTTATTTTTATTCCTCGAAGTGATGTAGCAAGACAGGTAGTTGTAAATACAAAACCTTATCCCTATGACCCATTTAAGGACTTGCGTTTTGAATATAAAGCCAGTCCCAATGAAAAGACTGTAAATATTGTTGTCCAATGGTAAAGACATAAAATTTATTGACTCTTTAAATTACTCTTTAAAAAATAACTGTGTTCACTAATACATTAAAGAATTATTTTCGAGAATATTCAAAATATCCTCTTGTTCAAACTTGTGAAGGGGTTATTCGTTTTGGAGAGGTATGGGAAAAATCGGATAGATATATTAAGAGTTTGTCAGTTTTTGAAGGTAAACGCATAGGTCTTGTATCTGTTCCTTCACCAGAAACTTTGATACTTATCTGTGCTTTGATGAGACTAAATCCCAAAATAATTCTATTTTCACCCTTTGAACCATCGTCATTAATTTATAGATATATACAAGAAACCCAACCATTAGCTCTTCTTTGTGATGATAATTATGCCTCTAAATATACAGCATCTCCTGTTCCTGTTGTATCGTATAGAAAAATTGAAGAAGTAAAACAGTTGAGAATATCGGGTGCCTTAGATAAGCTCCAAATAGGAGAGGAGTGTATATTTATCATAATGACTTCAGGGAGTTCTGCTGCCCCTAAGAAAGTTGTTTTGACAGGGAGCAATTTATTAAACAATGCCTATTACAGTAATAGAAATCTTATTTTTCAGCCAGGGGATGTTTGGCTTTTGTCGTTACCTTTGTTTCATGTTTCGGGCTTATCTGTTTTATTTCGTTCAATAGAAAGTGGAGGTAGTATTTATATCCCGTCTGAAAATATCCGTTGGTGGGAAATGGATTTGCCGCCTGAGGTAACCCATATTTCCGTGGTTAGCACAATTATGAAAAGATTACTGGATAAAGAGAATTATTTTTTAAGGAAAAGGATACAAGGTATATTATTAGGAGGAGGCCCCATCCCCGAAGGGATAGTTCGTAGATGTTATGATATGGGTTTGCCTCTATATACAACTTATGGTTTATCGGAAATGTCTTCGCAAGTAACAACAACATGCCCAGATGATACTTTATCTCATTTATTAACCAGTGGAAAACCTCTTGTCCCTGATACAGTAAAAATAGGTAAAGATGGGGATATTTTCGTTCGCGGTCCATGTAGATTTCAGGGATATTTGCGAGAAAATACAGTGGAACAACCGTTTGATGAGGAAGGTTGGTTTGTTACTCAGGATATAGGAAAATGGACTTCGGATGGTTACCTTCAAATATTAGGTAGGAAGGATAATGTTTTTATATGTGGGGGTGAAAATATCCAGCCAGAAGAGATTGAAAATCAAATTATGTCCAGTGGCTTTGTGGATAAAGTTATGGTTGTTCCTAAGAAAGATGAGGAATATGGATATGTTCCTGTTGCTTTTGTCGACTTTTCCGAGGACAATAAGGAAAAGGCTTTGAATGAATATCTCCAAGAGCGAATATCCGGTATAAAAATACCCAAGTGTTATTTGCCTTTCCCTTCGGAATTTGAGGAAAAAGGAATAAAAATATCTCGAAAGAAATTAACAGAATGGGTATGTAATAACATAAAACAAAAAGGAAAATAACATGAAAATAGTCAAGAAAATAATTGTTTTATCGTTCCTTCTTTTGTTGTTTCTTTCTTGTGATATTTTTTCTACAGAGCGTTCTATAGAAATTCCCATGAGTGATGGGATAAAACTTAAAGCAGAATTATGGCTTCCAGACCTTGTGGGTTCCTTCCCTGTTTTATTAGAACGAACTCCTTATAATCGCAAAGAAATAATTAAAATGCACCGACATCTTGTTGATAGTGGTTATGCTGTTTTGGTTCAAAATTTACGGGGAACGGTAGGGTCAGAAGGGAAATGGGAAGTATTTGGTAGTGATAGTTGGGGAGGTCCCGGTAAGCAAGATGGAATAGATACCGTAGAGTGGATAAAACAGCAAAAATGGTGCAATGGTAAAATTGGTTTGATGGGTTTTTCTGCTTCTGCCATATCTGCCCAATTGCTATTAGCCTCCCGTCCCGAAGGTGTGCAGTGTGCGTATTTAGTAGCCGGTTCAGACAATTTTTATGAAACCATATTTCCCAATGGTTGTTATCGAAAAAATACCATCGAAGAATGGGGACCAGCAAAAGAATATCTCCCGGAGATTATAAAACACCCTTCGTATGATGAATTTTGGGAAAGACGTAATGCTCGAGAACGAGCAGGACAGATAAATGTCCCTGTATTTATTGTTGGCGGATGGTTCGATTTATTTCAGCGTAGTTCCACTGAATTTTTCAGACTATTGAACATGAACACAAACTCTCCGACATTCGGAAAATGCAAATTGATTATGCACCCACTATCTCATGCGGCAAACTCCGGAGAACTTGTCCTCGAAGACCGTAATAAAACAAATCTTGATGAGAAAGTGGGAAGTATGCAAGAATGGTTTAACTATTGGCTAAAAGAGATAGATAATGGTTTGTATAATAAATCTGCGGTAGGAATGTATATCATCGGAGATGGTCAAAATCCGGGAGAAATAGGGAATACTTACCAATTTTATAATAACCTGCCCTGGAGTTCTAATCCTGTTAAAATGTTTTTAATTTCAGGAGGAAACCTCTCATTGAAAACACCAACTGAAGAGGGCAATTTCTCCTCCTATATCTATGACCCACTTGACCCAACTCCATCAAAAGGAGGAAACAATCTTATTCCGCCGTCAGGTCCTCATGACCAAAGAGAAATTGAACAAAGAAACGATTTGCTTATTTTCACATCACCACCCTTAAAAAAACACTTAACCCTAATAGGTCCTATAAAAGTCCATCTATATGCTTCTACGAATGTAAAAGATACCGATTTCGGAGTGCGGTTTTGTGATGTTTATCCCGATGGCAGGTCTATGTTAATGAATGAGGGTATGGTCAAAGCACGCTATCGGGAAAATATTCGTGAGGAAAAATTTATTGAACCCGGGAAAATATATGAATACGAAATTGACCTTTGGGATACGGCATTAGTTCTTGCACCGGAACATCGAATACGAATAACTATTATTTCTGCAAGTAATCCGCGCTATGAACCCAATCCCAATACAGGTGAGCCTTTCCGTCAACATACCCAAACACTAAATGCCACCCAACAGATTTATCATGATAAATCTCATCCCTCATACATACTTTTGCCTTGTATTGATACCAGCGATGTATTACACGATTTGTTTTAATCTTTATTGGAATAGTTTTAAAAAATATGTCGAATATCTTCCCAATAATTAGAGATGAAAGATAGCGATAAACTAATATAGATTAAATTGAAATGAAATAGATTAATTAAATCTTTATTTAACAAAGGAGAAAACTATGAATATAAGCAAAAAAAGTATTAGTTTAATGAGTTTCATGTTTTTATTTCTTCTTGTCCCATTTGCAGAAGGTGCCTCGATGACTATATATGTCTCCCCGCAGGAAGGGCAACAAGGGAATGGAACAAATCTTTCTCCTTTTACTTCCTTACTACAAGTTAGAGATTATATACGCTCTATAAAACAGACAAAAGGACTTCCTGATGGAGGTATAGAGGTTATACTCAAAGAAGGAGAATATAAATTAAATGATACACTTGTTTTCACAAAGGAAGATAGTGGAACACCCCAAGCACCAATTATTTACCGCGGGGAAGAAAATGTGTATGTATCTTTTAACGGTGGTATTCGATTGGAAGGATTTAAAAAGGTAGAAAACGAAACAGGTTCGGAACGACTTCATGCAGAAGTAAAAGATAAAATTTATGTTATTGATTTAAAAAAATATGGAATAAAAGAATTGCCTCCTTTAGAACTGGCAGGTTTTGGGAGTGCAAAAGTGCGTTCAAAAGATAGAAGTTATAACAACTATAATACATGCCCTTGCCCCGAACTGTTTTTCAATAAATTACCAATGACTTTATCTCGCTTTCCTAATGAAGGTTTTTTGAAGGTAGCGGCTGTTCAAGGTGAAAAAGTAGAGCCGGAAAATCCAAATGCTTATTTAATGAAAAATGTCCGATTAAAGTTAGATGGGTGCAACTTGGCAGAATGGTCAAAAGAAACCAATATTTTACTTTATGGTTATTGGTATTACGATTGGGCAGATTCGTATGAGACGGTAATTTCTGTTGATAAAGAAAAGGGAGAGGTGCAATTAGCAGGTCCGGGTTCTGCGTATGGCTATCGAGAAGGAGCCCGATATTATGCAATCAATTTATTATGTGGATTAGACCAACCCGGAGAGTGGTGTATAGACAGAGAACATCTCTTATTGTATTTCTATCCACCTACTTCTCTGGATGGTGCTATTGTGGAATTATCCTTATTTGACAAACCTATGGTTATTTTTGATAAAGCGGAATATATTTCTTTTGAGCGAGTTCATTTCCGTTTAGGAGCAAGTAATCTGGTGCAGATATTCGATGGAGAAGCCATTCAAATATTAGGTTGTAGTTTTCGAGAATCAGCAGGTTATGGTTTAACTATTAATATGGGGAAAGGTCATCGTGTTCAGTCCTGCGATTTTCATTACTTAGGGAAAGGGGGAATATATATGAATGGTGGAGACCGTAAAACATTAACACCCAGTGGTTTTATTGTTGATAATTGCTACTTTTCGAACCTGGCGCGTATTGACCACACTTATAATCCAGCAGTGTATATGAATGGTGTAGGACATAAAATCTCCCACAATTTAGTTCATCATATACCCAGTAGTGCTTTCAGAACAGATGTGAATGATTCCATTATTGAATTTAACGAAGTATTTAATGTCTTATTAGAATCAGATGACCAGGGTGGAGCCGATATGTGGGGAAATCCAACCTATCGAGGATTAGTATTCCGTTATAATTACTGGCACCATATTGGAAGTTGGCGAGAAGGAACCGAACAACTCGCCTGTGGTCAAGCAGGTATTCGTTTAGATGATGCCATTAGCGGCGTTCATATCTACGGGAATATTTTCTATCATAGTTCAGCAGGTAATTTCGGAGGTGTTCAGATACACGGAGGCAAAGATAATCTTGTTGAGAACTGTATTTTTGCCAATTGCCGAATTGGAATTAGTTGTAGTCCTTGGACACGGGAACGTTGGCTTAATTTTGTAAAAGATGCCCTTGATAATCCAGCAATAGATAAAGAATTGTATTTAACCCGTTATCCGGATTTAAAAAATCTTTTGGAAGACAATAACAAAAACTCTGCACAGAAAAATATCTTCTGGAATTGTGGGCAAATTGTGTTGCGAAAACCCTCTAATTTTATATATGAAAATAATTTAGAAATAAAAGAACCCCAATTATTCCCCAAAATAGAGTTCGGAGATTTTACAACAAATTCAGAATTTTTGAAAACTCAAAATTTTGAATTTGAGCCTATTCCTTTTGAGAAAATTGGACTTTACATAGACCAATATCGCAAAAAATTACCTTTAGATGTTATTCAATCAGGGAGAAGGCAAAATTAAATACACACAATAAACAGTAGATTAATAGCAATCCTATTCTACCTAAGGTATATTTTTTAAAGCCAAATCATTCAAAAGAATTTTTAAAAACGGCTTGTATTTTGTTAAAAAATTATAAAAATCTTAATAATTGAATTTATGGAATTTAGCCCTTGAATAACAGAATTTACTTATATTATGGCAAAAAAAATAAAATTTTTTAAAATTTTTCTAAAGTTTTTTCTAAAGTTGCCGATAAAATAGATGTAAAGCGGTAAAAGACACAGTTGAATATGGAAAACAAAAGGGTGTCCGAAGACATCGAAAGGAGGTGACACCAAGGAATGTCAGTTCGGACCAGAGTAGTAAACAAAATTGAATATAAATGCTAAGGTATGTCGTAGGGACGCGACAAAAAACCGAAGCATATTTGTTGTTTTGATTAAGGGACAATCGAAACAACACAAAAGCAAGGACGCAAAAATAACATTAACTCATGGAGGAATTTGTTATGGGTCTTAGAATTAACACCAATATTCCGTCGCTAAATGCGGCACGAGTTTTACGGCGTTCAACGCTGGATTTGAACAAAACCTTAGAACGGCTTTCGAGCGGGTTAAGAATCAACCGTGCAGCCGATGATGCGGCAGGTCTTGCAATTGCGGAAGCGTTTCGTTCTATTGTTCGTGGTTCTAATGTGGCACAGCGGAATGCTCAGGACGGTATTAGTCTGGTTCAGACCGCAGAAGGTGCATTAAGCGAAACCACGAACATATTGCAACGGATACGCGAATTAGCAGTGCAGGCAGCAAATGGCACTCAGAGCGATACTAACCGTGCAGCTATTAACACAGAAGTACAACAATTATTAGAGCAAATTGACAAGATTGCTACTAATACGGAATTTAATGGGATTTATGTACTGAGTGCTACCCAGTCCGTTATCTTGCAAGTTGGTGCCTTCAGTGGTCAGGTATTGGCAATAACTGTTACGGGTGCGAAGACAAACGATCTTTCTATTAATTCAGTAAATGTATCTACAATGGCGGGTGCAGTTTCTGCATTGTCATTAGTAGATAACGCATTAAAGAGTGTTAATTCGCTCCGCGCTACTCTGGGTGCTTATCAGAATCGTCTTGAATTTACAATTAATACACTGGCGATTCAGGAAGAAAATTCCGCTTCATCGGAAAGTGCTATTCGCGATGCAGACATTGCACAGGAGACAATACGGTTTACCCGCAACCAGATATTGGTGAATGCGGGTACCTCTGTACTTGCCCAATCGAATGTTGTTCCGCAGACGGCATTGCAACTGTTAAGATAACAAAACTTAAACAGTAAAAGGTGTGTAACAATGAACCAATTATGGGCAGGGAAAGCCCAAAAAAAATAAGTAACTCAAGGAGGAATAACTATGGGACTTCGTATTAACACCAATGTATCAGCGTTAAACGCTGCTCGTGTGTTACGGCGTAGCACACTGGATTTAAACAAAACTTTAGAGCAATTGTCCAGTGGCTTAAGAATTAATCGTGCTGCGGATGATGCAGCGGGACTGGCTATTGCAGAAAATTTCCGAGCTCAAGTTCGTGGAACACAAGTTGCCCAACGCAATGTTCAGGATGGTATAAGTTTGGTTCAAACTGCAGAAGGTGCGTTGAGCGAAACGACAAACATCCTTCAACGGATTCGTGAACTAGCCGTACAGGCAGCCAATGGAACACAAAGTGATACGAATCGTGCAGCAATTCAGACCGAAGTGGATCAACTTGTCGGTCAAATTGATAAAATTGCAACAGACACAGAGTTCAATGGTATCAAAGTTCTAACCGGTGCTCAATCCGTTGTGATGCAGGCAGGGTATTTACAAGGACAAACGCTAAGTCTAACTATCAGTGGAGCCACAGCAGCGATACTGAGTGTGAACAATTTAGCGGTGTCCTCTCGTGCTCTTGCAGAATCGGCTATTACACTAGTTGATAATGCTTTGAAATCCGTAAATACCTTACGGGCAACGCTGGGTGCTTATCAGAACCGTATGGAGTTTACTATTAATACCTTAGCAATACAGCAAGAAAACTCGGCAGCGTCTGAAAGTGCTATTCGCGATGCGGATATTGCTCAGGTAACCATTCGGTTTACCCGGAACCAGATACTTGTAAATGCAGGAACTTCTGTATTAGCCCAAGCTAATGTCGTTCCACAAACAGCGTTACAGTTATTAAGATAATTTGTGGAAAACATTAAGTTTGATTAAATTTGAATTATTATTGGACAAAAAGTACATGGATGGAATAACTATAACTCATGGAGGAATTTAGTTATGGGTTTAAGGATTAACACAAACATACCGGCCATCAATGCAAGCCGCGTACTCCGTAGAACGACAGGAGATTTAAACAAAACGCTGGAACAGTTATCCAGTGGTTTGCGTATCAATCGTGCTGCGGATGATGCTGCAGGACTTGCTATCGCTGAGGCGTTTCGTTCTCAAGTATTGGGAACCGGTGTAGCTCAGCGGAATGCGCAAGATGGCATTAGCCTTGTTCAGACAGCAGAAGGCGCATTAAGTGAAACGACAAACATTCTGCAACGAATGCGTGAACTGGCTGTTCAAGCGGCAAACGGCACACAAAGCGATAATAATCGGTTGGCAATACAAGGTGAAATTAATCAATTAATTCAGCAAATTAATGCAATTGCCACAGATACAGAGTTTAATGGCATAGCCGTTTTAAACACAACCAGTGCTATTCAGATTCAGGCTGGAGTTTATTCCGGGCAAACCCTTGCTTTGAGTATGGCTTCGGCAACGGCAGCAGCACTGGGTGTCAGTTTAGTAAGTGTTGTTTCCGCTGTATTAGCCGCTTCCGCAATTAGTGTAATTGATGCGGCTTTAGGCACTGTAAATACCCTGCGGGCCAGATTGGGTGCTTATCAAAATCGTTTAGAGTTTACGATAAATACCCTTGCGATTCAGCAGGAGAATGCCTCCGCATCAGAAAGCGCTATTCGTGATGCAGATATAGCCCAGGTGACGATACGCTTTACCCGGAACCAAATTTTACTGAACGCTGGAACATCCGTATTAGCACAAGCGAATGTTGTTCCCCAAACAGCATTACAGTTGTTGAGGTAAAGTTACTCCCGGAGGCAGGGCTAATCCCCTGCCTCCATCTTGAACATATATTATCAGTATGAACTTTTGAGGGGATGGCGTGAAAGCCCCAAAAGCATATCTGATAATTAAAAGAAAAGGAATTCTGGATAAGTGTTAAACACTCAAGGAGGTAAGAACTATGGGACTTCGAATAAACACAAACATCCCGGCGCTGAATACAGCACGAGTTTTACGAAAGTCCACTCTTGACCTTAATAAAAGTCTGGAAAGGTTAAGTAGTGGTCTGCGTATTAATCGTGCTGCGGATGATGCTGCAGGACTTGCCATTGCAGAAAGTTTTCGGGCTCAAGTTCGCGGGACGAGCGTGGCTCAGCGCAATGCTCAGGATGGTATCAGTCTGGTGCAGACAGCAGAAGGGGCATTAAGCGAAACCACAAATATATTACAAAGAATTCGTGAACTTGCAGTTCAGGCTTCCAATGGAACTCTAAGTAGCAACAATCGCAGTGCATTGAACACAGAAGCCCAGGAGTTGATTTCGCAAATTGATAAGATTGCGAATGATACAGAGTTCAATAGCTTGCGGATATTGAGTGCTACCAATAGTGTTGTCCTTCAAGCGGGACCTAATCAAGGACAAACTTTGACAGTTTCTATTGATGCAGCCAATGCCAGCGTTTTAGGTATAAGCGGGATTACTCTGGCTTATGCCGATTCGGCTGCTGCGGCTATCACAAAGGTAGATGATGCATTGAAGAGTGTAAATACGCTCCGAAGCAAATTAGGGGCTTATCAGAATCGGTTAGAGTTTACTATTAATACTCTTGCCATTCAAGAAGAAAATGCAGCATCTTCTGAAAGTGCTATTCGCGATGCAGATGTTGCTCAGGAAACCATCCGGTTTACTCGCAATCAAATTCTGGTGAATGCGGGGACCTCTGTGCTTGCACAAGCCAATATTGTTCCCCAGACAGCATTAGCATTGTTGAGATAAAGTAGAGGAGGCGGAGCACTATGGGTATGTCGCATATTGTTGAATTTCAAAATACTGCGGATCTTCCTATGGCTATACGCGGGGAAACCCCGTTACCGGCTCCGCCTCGCATTCCTTCTTCGAAAGGTTCGGGAACAGAAAATCAAGATGTCGTTTTTGAAAAAACTGCTCCCGACGGCGAGGCGGAACAAAGAGCCGAATTGCAACAAGAGACCGTTGGGCAAATTACAACAGAACGAAAAGAAATTCTAAAGAAATTAGAACTTCCTATTACAAGTACGCGTTTGAAGGTTGATGAAGAAAATAAACGGATTGTTATTCAGATTTTGAATTCTCAAAATCAGGTTATCCGTCAAATACCACCAGAGGAATGGTTAAAATTCCTATCACGCTGGCAGAAAGTGCAAGGCTTATTCTTTGACGAAAAAGTATAAATAACTACATCTTTGAAGAAGGGTAAGAATAGAAGTGTGGGGTGTTTTGTTTTTTTAGGGAATTGTTATCCATGCTCCCGGTACACATTTATCTCCCAATTTTTGACCTAAAGCACTATTTTTAATTTTTTGGAAGTCATCATTCCCATCGGGTAATTGAACTGTTTGTCCAGGCTTTGCTCTTTGAATGCGTTCTAATGCATAGATGGATTCTACTTTAGAAATAGACATATCCGGAATATTTTTGTTTAAATTGGCAATTTCCTTATATAAAGATTTTCTGTCTTTATTCTCATCAGATAGTAGTCGTTGAATCTCGTTTTTCTTTTCTGCTTCTTTCAATGCATCGCACTCTTTCAATTCCAAATACCCCCTATTATTTTCTGCAAGACATCCTTGATTTTTTAATTGCTCTATTTGTTCAAAGCGTTCCCGCATACGGTCGGCGATTTCTTTTGCTAATGGAGAAACTGTCGCCAATGTTTCTGCGTAAGCAGGTGTAAATACATGGAAACCCGAACCTAACCAACTGGTTTTGTTTTTTGTATCCTCTTCTTTAACAGGCAATTCATCTGTTTTCTTTTCTACATAGTCTAAAAGACTACCTGCCTGTTCCTGGACAT
>DAOSUS010000014.1 GCA_035378955.1 Candidatus Hydrogenedens sp.
TTGCTCGATAAGCAAGAGCCCATTATTGTCCCAACGGACTAATCATAGTAAAATGTCTTATCTTTCAAAAATATCTCATATAAAGAAAAATTTTTATGGATGTCTATTCAAAAGGCTTGCCTGCTGAAGATATTGATTTTCTGAAAACACTGGTGCTGCATGGTGTTAAATTGGGTCTGGAAAATATAAATGCACTCCTTCACTATGTTGGAGAGCCACAAAAGAAATTTTTATCGGTTCATGTAGGTGGGACAAACGGTAAAGGTAGTACGGTTGCTTATATTGATAGGATTTTTCGGGAACAGGGAATTCGAACAGGAAAGTTTACAAGTCCTCATCTTATAGATTTGGCAGAACGGTTTCAGATAAATGGAACTCCAATTTCCACAGAGGAATTACATGAACAGATAACATTTTTCAGGAATGTTATTGAGAAGACAGGGATTCTACCCACATTTTTTGAGTTTTGCACCGCGATTGCCTTCCATTGGTTTGCTCTTCAAAAAGTGGAATGGGCAATAGTAGAAGTCGGAATGGGGGGAAGATTGGACTCTACAAATATTATTTTCCCCAAAGTTTGTGCTATTACAAATATCGGTTTGGAACATACGCAATATTTAGGGGATACATTGGAAAAAATTGCCTCGGAGAAGGCAGGGATAATAAAAGAAAAAGTCCCCGTAGTTATTGGTGAAAAAAAACAAGAGGTTAGAGACATCTTTTATAAAAAAGCGAAAGATTTATCGGCGCCGTTATGGCAAATAGAAAAAGATTTCCATGTTTCCTGGGAAAGAACTACGGATAGGGCAAAACTGACATATCAAAGTCCTGTACGAGAAATCAAAGGAGCCTTTTCACGACTGTCCGCATTATATCAATGTGAAAATGCAGGGGTAGCCATAGCGGTAATAGATTGGCTTGGCCAAAAAGGTTTTTTTATAAAAGAAGAAGCTATTCTTAGGGGTCTTGCAAATGTGCGTTGGCCCGGAAGACTTGATTTAATATCACAATCTCCCTGGGTATTATTAGATGCCGCTCATAATCCGGATGGAATAGAAAGATTGGTTGAAAATCTTGAAGATAAAGTGTCGGTAGTGTTTTCTGTTGCAGATGATAAAAATGTTGAAGGTATTATTAAATTACTGTCTCCGTATGTTAATGAATTTATAATAACACAGTTTTACGGAAAGCGAGCCATGTCTGCTGAGAAAATAAAAGAAATTGTTTCAACAACAAATGTCCCTTTTTATATTGAACAAGATTTCTGTTCTGCTCTGGAACAAGGCTGGAAAAAAGCCCAACAAGGGCACAAATTGCTTGTTACTGGCTCCATCTATGCAATCGGACAGACTTATGAATGGCTTATTAAAAAAGGTGTTATAAAGAAAATAGAGTTTTAAATCCCTCTTTTTTTGGTATATACTCTATTTCAAATTGTTTAATTTATAAAATTTGGAGAAAAGTTATGGCAAAGAAAATTCGAGTAGGTTTTGTCGGTGCAGGAGGTATAGCCATTTTGCACCATCAACGATTTTCAACAGTTAAGCAAGCCGAAATAGTGGCTTTAAATGAACCCAGTTCTGTGTCTCTCGAAAGATTTTATAAACATTGTCCCGGCTCCGAAAAACTACCTGTTTATTCTAATTATAAGGATATGATTAAAAAAGAAAATCTGGATGCGGTAGTTATATTGAGCCCTCACACATTGCATTATGAGCAAATTATGTATTCCTTGAATTGCGGTTTGCATGTCCTTACAGAAAAGCCTATGGTATGTTCTATTGCTCATGCCAAAGAGGTTATCCAGAAAGCAAAAAAAGTAAATAAGGTTTTAATGATTTCTTATCAACGCCATTTTGAACCCCCCTTCCGTTATATGCGTGAACAGATACAAAAGGGTGCTATCGGAGAGGTGCAGTTTGTGCAGGCATTACTTTCCCAGGAATGGTTGCGATTGACACGCAATACATGGAGGCAAATTCCGAAACTTTCCGGTGGTGGGCAATTGAATGATTCGGGAAGTCATTTTATTGATATTATGATGTGGATGACAGGTATGAAAGTAAAAGAAGTATTTGCTAAGGTAGAAAAATTTGATGTGTCTGTGGATATTAACTCTGCTTTGACCCTGAAATTTGAGAATGGGGCATTAGGAAATTTATCTGTTATTGGAAATGCACCAGGTTGGTATGAGGACCATACGATTGTAGGAAGTAAAGGGGCATTATTCCTTAGACAAGGTATCGGTGTTTTTCAGCAAGATGAATTCGGCAAACCTATAAAAGTAAAACTTCCAAAAATTTCCAGCGACCCTGACCGTAATTTTATTATGAGTATTTTGGGAAAAGAAAAGCCAGAAGTTCCACCCGAATGTGGTCTGAGAACAATGGAAGTTACAGAATCTGCATGGAAATCCGCAAAGGCAGGCAAACCTGTCCGCGTCCCCTAAAAAACAATAAAATATCCTTTCTAAAATAGTTTCAATGAATGGGAAGAAAGTATATATATTTATTCTTTGCTTTGGTTGCTTATTGACTCGTATAGAGGCTCAAAGTTCGGAAGAAGAGATATTTGAGAATTTTAAAAAAGGTGTTTTTGCTCAGGAAAAGGGGGATTTTCAATCCGCATTAAGTTGCTATGAAAATATAAAAGATAATGAGTTATATATTTTCCCGTTTGTTCGGTTGAGAATGGCCCAATGTAAAGATGCACTAAATCAAACAGATGAAGCGATATGTATTCTTAAGGACCTTATATCTAAGGATGAAAAAGAATCAGCATGGAGATTGCCTGTTAACTATCATCTTGCTAAATATTACGAAAAGCAAGGCAATAACAATTTAGCATGCGAATATTATAGAAAAATATATCCCTCCTCGTTTTTACCATGGTGGTTGGTTGCTTATTTGACAGATTGTGGAACATTTTTAGTAAGCACAGATAAATTTCAAAAAGAAGGTGCAGATTGCTTGCGGAAGGTGGTAAATTATGGAGGATATAATCTCTACCGCAAAAATGCCCTTTTAAGTTTGTGTCTTTCATCGAAAGATGACGATAAAATCTTTGCAATTCGCTATTTACTCAAAAGCGGTTATCTTTCGGAAGCATGGTTTATTTTATATAACAATGTCCAATCTGAGTTTCTTACTTATGTAGGTCCCTCAAATGCAATAGAAAAATGGAGGATATTTGAAGATGCAGGGAAAGGTTTTGTTTCGCAGGTAAAACAAAACAAACAGATAGAATATGTTTCCTTGCTTTACGAATATGCCTTGCGATGTTCTATTTCCTCTGCGAAATATCGCCTTGCCAATACTATTTTTGATTTGATGAACGATGATTTCCCCGTAAATTTTGACCCGGGTGAGTATTTGTATTGGGTAGGACAAAAAGCTGAAAAAGACAAAAATGAAGAACATGTAATTTTATACTATAACCTTTTATTAGACCGTTTTCCTCAACACAAAAAGGTTCCGGATGCTTTATTTCTATTAGGTTTATGGTTTTATAACAAAGGAGAATGGGAAAAGGCACAGAAATATTTGGAAAGTATTGAAAAAAACTATCCCCAATCTTCATATTATCCCCGAGCCATGTATTTACTCTCTTCTATATTCGAGAAAAAAGGAGATAAATTAAAGACACAAACATATTGTCAGAAGGCGTTACAGGGGAACATTGGAGATTATTATGTCCATTGTTCTGCAGACAAATTGATAAAAGGTTTTCATGATAATGATGCAAAAATAAAAATTGTTCCTTTAAAACATCTGCCTGTGTCTGCATTGGTGAAAAGCACTCCATTAACAATGGATGAAAATAAAATTAGGCAACAAATAGGGACAGATGCAGAATTAAAAGGATTATTCTATTTCAGTCAATTAGGAACGGAAGAAAAAGAATGGATAGCCTATTATATTTGCAATCAAATACAAGCAGGTAAAAGAGATGAAAAAGATTTAGTATTCCTATCTCATGCAGGACCCTCTCAGGTGGTTTGGGATTATATATATTCAATTCATTTAAAGGAATTTACAAATGTCTGTGATGAATATAAGAACCAGATTTTCTTACCACTTCCTTACTATAAATCTGTTGTAGAATGGGCAAAAAAAATGGCTATTGACCCTTATCTAATGTGGGCTATTATGAAACAAGAAAGTTCCTATCGCACCTCCGTAATATCTACTTCAAATGCCAGAGGCCTTTTACAACTTATTCCCAGCACAGCAGAATGGATTGTAAAAAAAGATAGCCGATTAAAAGAAATAGACCCTTTACTATGGAAATACCCAGAATATAATATCGCTCTGGGCACTGCATATTTTCGATACTTGCTGGAGCGATTTAACGGGAATATTGTGTATGCAATAGCGGGATATAATGCAGGTCCTGGTAGAGTAGATGAATGGAAGAAAAAAATGAAAGATAATGATTTAGAAACATTTATAGAAAGTATACCTTTTACAGAAACACGAAACTATGTAAAAAAAGTTTTAGGCAACTACGCAGGCTACCATTCTATTTACAAAGGTTTTTAGTCCTCTGCAATATATGAATTTATTTTTTCTATATATTTGTGCTACGATATGAACTGTATCAACAAATACCCAGTTGTTTAAGATTAAAAATAACCCTTTTTGGAGGAAAAAATTATGCGTATGGTTAAGTTCTTTTTCATTACTGCCATGCTAATGGTTAGTGGCTATTCTGCAATGGCTCAGGATGTTGCTGAAGGACAGTGGATAAACCTGTTCGATGGCGAATCTCTTTTTGGTTGGGTCCCGTTTGGTGATGTTGACTGGAGTGTTCAAAACGGCGTCCTTACTGCGACGAAAGGCAGTGGCGGATGGCTTGCTACAACTTGCCCCTTTGCTAATTTTGAATTATCGGCAAAGATAAAAGTCTCCGGCGATGGCACAGCAGGTTTAGCAATTCGTGTCCCATTAGAAGGACATTATTCAGAAAATGGTGGTGGTGCCATTACATTACAAGCCGGTGGAGATTATGATATATCTGTCAGAGCTGTAGGAAATTCTGTATCCGCATCCGTCAATGGTAATCCTGTAGAAGGATTAAATATTACCAATGCGAAAGGGCATATCGGTATTCTGTATCATAAATATCATGACAAGAAAAAAGCGGCTAAAATTGAGGTGCAGTCCATTAAATTAAAGCCCGTTCAGCTGAAATCTTTGTTTAATGGTGTTGACCTAACAGGTTGGAATATTATCCCTGACCATAAATCTGTTTTCTCGGTTGTTGATGGTGCCTTGAATATTAAAGACGGTAAGGGACAGATTGAAACAGCGGATGTATATAAAGATTTCTTATTACAGTTAGACATTTTTGTTAATGGGAAGGCACTAAACAGTGGTGTGTTCTTCCGTGGACCTAAAGGTGTATTCTGGAAGGGTTATGAGACTCAAGTCAAGAATGCATGGCTTAACAATGACCGCACAAAACCTGTAGATTTCGGAACGGGTGGTATCTATGGTGTTCAAGAATCCCGCAAAGTTGTATCAAACGATAAAGAATGGTATACCAAGACTATCGTTTGCGATGGTAATCACATGGCTGTTTGGTTAAATGGCTACCTTGTAAGTGATTTATATGATGTTCGCCCTGTTCACCCTGAAAATGATGGTAAAAATGGGTATGTTCCATCCGCTGGAACCATACATTTACAAGGACACGACCCCACGACCGATTTGTCCTTCAAAAACATAAATATACAGGTATATCCTGAAAAGTAAAAAATAGTGGTAGTTTAAATATTTCTTATAAAGGGGCGAATAATGGTTATTCGCCCCTTCTTGTTTGTCAATGGTCTGTTCATGGGGATAATCTCTATTTTGTCAGCAAGGACACGACGGGCATCTTTTTTTGCAATTTATATATACAAATAGATAACCTAATAAAAGCGTGATAAAATTAAAAATTTTCCAAGGAGACCAAGCCGATGGATAAAATGGCTACCCGTTATCAAAATTGTTTGAAGCGATATGTAACTGCTTTGAGGAATGAGAAGCCTGATTGTGTTCCTATTCGTCCATTTGTAGCGGAGTTTACAGCCCGTTATTGTGGTTTTACCTGCCAACAAGTAACTCACGATTATCGAATTGCCTTTGATGCAGTTTGTCAAACTGTGAAGGATTTCGATTGGGATGCCGTTGTCCCTAATATGGTATATGTATGGACCGGATTGGCACAATCTTTGGGATTAAAATATTATGGAGTTCCCGGAATTGACCTTGACCCGAATACGGGATTTCAATATAGAGAACCCCCCGAAGACCAGGCTTTTATGAAAGAAGATGAATATGATGAATTGATTTCCGACCCAACGGGTTTCCTTTATGAAAAGTGGTTGCCTCGTGTATCTACAGAAGTGGTCGAGACAGGTAAGCCTGTAAATGTAAGAACTTATCAGGCTCTGGTTAAGACAGCAATGGCAATGTATGATTATTTTTACGCTTTTGGTCCACAAATAGAACGACTTAAAACAGAATGTGGAACTGCTTCAGCCATTGCAGGTATTTTCAAGGCACCGTTAGATATTATTGCAGATAAATTACGCGGTTATATCGGTTTAACAATGGATTTGTTAATCCAGCCGGATAAAGTGCTGAAAGCATGCGAAGCCTTAATGCCACATTTGTATCATGTAGCAAAAACGACGGCAGACCCTGATAAGTTAGTTCCTATTGGGTTTTGGATGCATCGCGGTTGCACTCCATTTGTAACCCGTGAACAATTCCATAAATTTTACTGGCCTACATTAAAACCTATTATTGAAGAACTCTGGAACGATAGACATCAGGTGCTGTTCTATGCAGAAGGGAATTGGAATGAACATCTGGAATCTTTCGCAGAATTGCCCGAAAAAAGCATTGTGTTCCATATTGACCGTAGTTCCCCGGAAAAATCGCAAAAAATATTAGGTGAAAAATTCTGCCTTAGTGGTGGATTACCCAATGCAATTCTTGCCGTGGGAACACCGAAGGAAGTGCGGGAACACTGCAAGAAGTTAATAAAACTTTTATCCAGAGATGGCGGATATATTATGGACGCCAGTGCCATTATTCAAAATGATGCAAAAGTCGAAAATATTCAGGCTTTTACAGAAACAACCCGCGAATATGGAATCTACAATGGTTCAGGTTGGTCAGGAATTGACAATGTATTTAATAATAAAGAGACAGAACAATCTGTAAACGCTATAAAAAACCAGAAGCCCTCGTGGTTGTCTTGTTATCCTCCTGCGGGTGTATGTTTGCCCTGGGAAGAAAAACGCAAAGAAATACCTCAAATCAAAGGAGATGAATTGTTAGTTGAACAAATCTGGAACGGAATTGAGGCTCATGGCTACACCTTTATCTGGCAAATGCTACTGTCCTTTTAGTTGTCGGGAAGATGTTCGATAAATTGTAATGATTTTGAATTTAAAAGGAATAATTAGAAGGAAAATATGTTATCTTAATGCTATATGACAAATCCTATCAAGGCTTATCTCTTCAGGGGGAGAATATAAAACGGATGATGTTTTATGATTATCCGAAGTGGGTTCCTGTGCAGGTATTTTTTCTCCCCGCCTGTATAAATAAATACAAGACAGCTATAAATGAACTTATGGAGAAGCACAGACGATTATTTCCTATATATGACAGGTTTGATGAAGAAAAACCGATTGAATATAAGGACTTTTATGTTGAAGGAGAAGTTACGGATTGTTGGGGATGCGTATGGAAAAATTTGCATGGAGGTATGGTCGGTAAGGTAGCAGGGCATCCCTTGGAGAATTGGGATTATTTTGAAGAGTGGAAAAAGCATATACCCAATCCAGAAACTGATGGTATTCTGGGACCTAAGAACTGGAATGAGATAGAAAAAGAGATTCAAAGGAAAAAGGAAGAGGGAATATTATCCCCTGATTTTCCACTTCCCCATGGTTTCCACTTTATGCTTTTATGGGACTTACGAGGTTTTGAGAATTTTATGTTAGATATGCTTATGGAAGAGCCGCGTCTTACCGAATTGATGAATATTATTATGGAGTATAACAATTATTCCGTAAGGAAGATATTAGATTTAGGCACACCTTTTTTAGGACTTGCAGAAGATTTGGGAATACAAAATAATTTGCCTATAAGCAAAGAGTTGTGGGATAAATATGTAAAACCGGGTTATGAAATAACTGTGGGAGAAGCAAAGAAACGCGGAATCCCTGTTTATCTACATTCCGATGGACATATTTTGCCTATTATACAAGACCTTATTGATTTGGGGGTAACCTTACTCAATCCACAATCGCGTGCTAATGGTATTTATCCTCTTTGTGAACAGGTCCTTAGAAAAGTGGCCATTAATCTTGACCTTGACCGACAATTGTTTCCTGTTGCGGAGAAGTCAGATATAAAAAAGCATGTTCAAGAAATATTTAATGCATTTTATCTGCCTGAGGGAGGGCTAATGTTAAATATTGAAATTAATGAGGATGTTTCGCTTGAAATAATGGATTATCTATTCTCACTTGTAGAAGACTACTGCTCTTTGCCCAATCCTGAAGATACAAATTTTTCAAAAATAGGATTGTTTTAAGGTTATTAAAAGTCTATAATAGCAACAGGAAATGTTTTGAATGTACTATTGAAGCATTAAAACAACTTTTTCTGTTTTGATAGCAAACCTAAAACTAAAAGGATTATAAAATGATTTACTACCAACAAATAGCTAAGCAATGGGACCGATTAAATTCTCTTTCTCCGGAGGATTCGAAAATTCTAAACAACTCAATTGAGGATGGAGTTTTTGAAGGATTTAATCAATTTTCTACACAGTTAATGAATAGTCTAACAAGAGATTTTCCGATTGTGAATAATCTGGCATACAACGATATAAAGCAAATAAAGTCAGGTTTCTCAAATGCTGTGTTTTCAGGATATCTTATTTATGTTGCATTTCAATTAATTTCTAATATAAAGAGACCTCTATTTCAACAAGGTTTAAAATATGACCCTACAGTCATGAATGAATATAACTGTATAATTGTTCCAGAGCAACCTAATATTAAAAGCGAAAGATTTTTTAAAATACTTGATGAAAATCCCGCCATCGAACTCCTTTTTGAGAAAGTAACATCCATAGAGTTAAATATATTAAGAAAAAATAATCCGGGTTTTGGTGATTTATCTGCTAATATAGGATTTATGATAAGAGACCTTATGGCTCGTGGAGTATTTATGGGATATGGGCTTGGTTTCGCAGAAAGTTGCTTGAGAGGATAAATATTGAGTTTTTCATTATCTTCTTATAAAAAAAGAGATTAAGTATTTGCCTGATTTTATTGTGTTTTATTTTCTATTAATTCCAGATCTATATTTGCATAAAAAATAATAAAAATATCGTTACCATGGGTAATATAGTAGACATTTGTTAATTTAATCAAGTATATTTATATTTCCAATAATGTTGTAATTTAATATCACAATAAAAAACTTCAAAAAATAAATTTAGGCAAAATTGTAAAGGATTAAAAAATGAAAAATGCCTCTTTATTTTTATGTATGTTGTTTTCGATATTATTTTCAATATCTGTTTGTGCGGAGAGTGGTAACCTTTTCATGACGGATGAATTTTTATCTTTTTTTAATGGTCCCCGTAAAATTGCCGATTATCGGTATACAAATGTGCCTTTTAAGCCCTATATCAAGAGATTTTTTACCCCATCTGGACTTCAAGTCCTGGAAGATGCTCCTCATGACCATTTACATCATCATGGTTTGATGTTTGCTATTGCGGTTAATGATACCAATTACTGGGAAGAGAGCGAAAAAAGTGGACATCAAATCCATCAAAAATTCTCCAATATAAATATAGGAGAAAAATTACCTATCTCAATGAGTTCTTTTGTTGAAGAATTAGCATGGAAAAGTCCTGAAAAAGATATTCCCCAATTAACAGAAATACGGAAAATTTCTTCTGGGTATTGGGAACAAGAAAATGCTAATGTTATACTCTGGGAGACACAATTGGAAAATCCATCAGAAACAGAGATTGCGAAACTTACAGGTCATCATTATTTCGGATTAGGAATACGGCTTTTAACAACACCGTTAGAAAAAGTAGATATTATTACTCCTATAGAGGATAATCTGGAAAATGTGCGGGGTGATGAATATCTTCGTAATTCGCCATGGTGTGCTATTGTGGTGAAGAATGAAATAGGCACTTTTACCTTACTGATGGTTGATATGCCTGATAGTGTGCGTTATCCTGCTCGTTGGTTTAGCATGCGAATGCCCTTTGTTTATATTTCTGCAACCCGAAATTTATGGAAAGAACCACTTGAAATATCACCCCGAGATAAAGTATTGTGTAAAAATATACTTGTTTTATGGGATGGGGAAAAGACAAAAGAGGCATTGGAAAAGGCTGTAGAAGAAATTAATAATTTGTGTAAACAAAAATAAATTTCTGTAAGGAGAACTATTATGAAACAATCTCAAACAAATCAAAATCAAGGTATAAGTCGTCGAAGTTTTATTAAAACTACAGCCGCAGGGCTTATTGCTACCGCAAGTGTATCGGCCGTTAAGAGTGCTACCGCTCAGAATAACCGATTAGGTATAGGGATAATAGGTTGTGGAGGTAGAGGAACACATCTGTCTCAGGCAGTAAAATACTTGCAGGACAATGATAAAACTGTGCAGTTCAAAGCATTTTGTGATATATATCGTCCCCGATTGGATAAATTAGCAGATATTTATGGTGGTAAGAAGTATATGGATTATCGGGAATTACTAAATGACAAAGAGGTAGATGTTGTAATTATTGCTACACCGGACCACCATCATGCTCGTCAAACGATAGAAGCCGTAAAAGCAGGCAAGCATGTATATTGTGAAAAGCCAATGACACACTGGACCCAATGGGAATTAGCAAAACAAATGACGGAAGCAGTAAAACAGTCCGACTGTGTTTTTCAGATTGGAACACAAGCCATGTCGGATAGTGTCTGGAAACAAATGAAGGAATTGGTAGAACAGGGGAAAATTGGTCAGCCTGTGCATGTAGAATGTGGATATTTCCGTTTAGGGGATTGGGGTGAAAGGGGTATGCCGATTGATGACCCCAATGCTAAACCCGGTCCTGATTTAAATTGGGATGCTTTTTTAGAAGATGCTCCAAAACGGGAATTTGATGTTAGTAGGTTTTTCCGATGGAGGATGTATGCTGACTATGCCGGTGGAATGTCTACAGATTTATATCCCCATATATTAACACCTGTTGTTTATACCATTGGAGTTCACATGCCGAAGATTGTTGTAGGTATCGGAGGAAAATTACGCTATGAAGAAAGAGAAATCCCAGATACTTTTGACATGCTTATTAACTATAATAACAAAACTGATTTGGCTCTTTTAGGGACACAGGCAAATGAATATCAAGGGACTGCCCTTCGTGGACAAAATCGCGTTCCTGTTATTCGCGGTTGGGAAGGAACATTAACAATTAATGAAGAAGATATTGTTTACTGGCCTGCAAAAGCTCTTAAAACTCAAAATCCAGAAAGAATACCTATTCAAAAAGGAGAAAATTTGACGGATTATCTACGCAGTTTTATAGATTGTTGTATGCGTAAAGATAAAAACACATTAAGTCCTATTGATATGGCTTTTGAAGTCCAGACGACACTAATTATGGGTATGTTATCTTGGAAAGATAGTAAGATGTATACCTATGAAGAAGGAAAAGGACCTATAGCCTTATAAACAACATAGATTAGAAAGGATAAATTTATGGGAAAGATAGGTATTGGAATTAACTTAGAATTTGTCCGACATGCGGACAAACCCTTTGAGTGGGGTGTAGATAAAGCGGCTGAGTTAGGTTACGAATATGTAGAACCGATGGTGCATTGGGGTAGAGAACTACTCAGCGAGGCAGGTTATTTCCATAGTGTTTCAATGTTAGACGACCCCTATCGAATTAAAAAGGCATGTGAGAACGCAGGGGTTAAATTATCGGGACTTTCGTCACATTGTCCTCTTTGCAAACCTGAAATTAGCACTGAATACCTTAAACAAGGTATTCGATTTGCTGCAGAGTGTGGTGCTCCTGTCGTTAATACAGATGAAGGACCAAAGCCTAAATGGACTACGGTTGAAGAAGACCATGTCTTGATGAGATATGTTCTTATGGAAGCCTGTGCGGTAGCAGAACCTCGCGGTATTTTGATTGGTTTAGAACCCCATCAGCAGTATAGTAAATCACCCGAAGGTTTAGACCGTATTTATTCTCTTGTAAAATCCCCTATTTTGGGTATCAATTTTGATACCGGGAATAGTTTTTTAAGTGGTCAGGACCCAATAGCATGGCTGGAACATGTTAGCGATAGATTGGTGCATTTACATGCAAAAGATATAGCATTGCAGCAGGCGGAAGCAGAACGGGGAAAGGTAACCGGAACACCCGTAGGTTGTGCTTGTGGCGATGGGGTTATTGACTGGGCAAAGGTTATCTCTATATTGAAAAAAGTTTCTCGCAATATCGTTATGAGTGTTGAATGTGGAACAATCGAACAAGCCGAGCGCAGTATAAAATACCTGAAAGCATTATTAGAGAAAATCGAAGGTTAACTTTAAGACTTTTTATCGACCCCGAATAGGTAGTTTGTTTAATCTATTTGGGGTCTATTTTTTATAACTACGGGAGTAGTTCCTAAATTATTCTATATTTTTTTGTTATTTGTTCCTAAAAAATTTCGTTTTCTTAATATATTCGTAGTAAGATGGTAAAAAGAAAAAAATATAAGGAGATTTTGTTATGAAACAGAAAACATCACAGATTTTACTCTTTGTGGCGTTGACATTTTTGGTGATATCTGTAGTTCAAGCACAAGATACGGAGGCAAATGCTCAAAAATCAGACATAAAACAATCCGAGACAACCCTTCAAGACCAGAAGGATGTTGCTGTTACTATATACAACAATGACCGTGCTCTGGTGCGTGAGAAACGAAAAATTAAATTACCTAAAGGGGAAAGTTATTTGAAATTTATGGATGTACCCGAGCGTATTATCCCTGAAACGGTAAGTTTGAAATCTTTAATACAGGCAGGAAGTTTACAAATACTGGAACAGAATTATGAATATGATTTGATTAGTCCTTCCAAATTAATGGAAAAATATGTCGGTAAGGAGGTAAAACTGGTAAACAAAAATAAAGACATGGATTTTTATGAAGTTACTGCGAAACTTTTAAGTGTAAATGAGTCCCCTGTATTTCAAGTAGAAAATCAGATTTATTTAGGACATCCAGGGAATGTTGTTTTGCCTGAACTACCCTCGGAGTTGATTGCAAAACCTACCCTGATATGGATGTTAGATAATACTCTGGAAGAACAGGAATTAGAGGCTACTTATTTAACTTCAGGTATCTCATGGAAGGCAGATTATGTACTTGTTTATGATGAACCTAAAAATTCAATGGATTTAGAAGGTTGGATAACGCTCAATAATAGTTCCGGTGCTACTTATCAGAATGCCAAATTAAAATTGGTAGCGGGGGAAGTCAATATTGTTCCTGTTCAAGCACCAGCACCAATGATGGACCGTATGATGGTAGGTGCAGCAAAATCTATGGAGGTTCGAGAGGAGTCTTTTGCAGAGTATCACCTCTATACTGTACCTCGAAGAACGACCATTAAACAAAATCAATCCAAACAAGTAAGTTTACTATCCGCTAATGGTGTCAAGGCAAATAAAATTTACGAATACCGTGGAAACACAGCATTTTATAATAACAAAATCGAGCCTATTCGTAATGAAAATATTGATGCCTTTTTAATTTTTAAGAATGCAGAGGATAACCAGTTAGGATTTCCTTTGCCGGAGGGGATAATCCGTGTATATCAAGAAGATAGTGAAGGAATGTTGCAATTTGCGGGAGAAGACCGTATTAAACATACCCCCAAAGATGAAGAAATACGGTTACGGTTAGGAAAAGCATTTGATATAATTGGAGAAAGAACCCAGATAGATTTCCAGAAGTTAGGTCCTAATGTTGTAGAATGTGAATTTGAGATTGTTATAAGAAATCATAAGAAAAATGATATTGTAGTAGATATTGTTGAACCGATGATGGGAGATTGGCAGATTATTAAGTCATCTATGGATTACGAAAAGAAAGATGCTTTTTCTGTAATCTTCCATTTACCTGTAAAAGCCGAAGGTTCGGGAAAAGTGTCTTATAGGGTGCGTATTCGTTTCTAACTATGTTATTAAATAATAAGATTATATAACGGAGGTATTACTGTGTCTATACAATACCTTACTGTGCACCAGATGCGTGAAGCCGATAGACGCTGTATAGAGGAATTGGGCATTCCGGGTGTTGTTTTAATGAATAACGCAGGTAATGCAGTATTCAAAGAATTAGACAAAGGACCTGTTACTGTCTTATGTGGTAAAGGGAATAATGGTGGAGATGGTTTTGTAGTGGCAAGGTTGGCATTGGTTGCAGGATGGAATGTCAAAGTCCTTTTATTAACGGAACCTTCCAATATCCGGGGAGATGCAGAAGTATTTATGAATGCGTATTTGCGATTGGGTGGAGAAATGGCCATCTGTTTGAATGATAATGATGTTCGGGAGGAGGTTGGTAAGATTGCAGAGAATGAAACATGTGTAGATGCTCTTTTGGGGACAGGAACGAAAGGAGAAATAACAGGACTTTTGCGGACGGCTATAGAAAGCACAAAGAGGTTAAGGAATATTATTTCGGTGGATTTGCCTTCCGGAATGAATGCAGATACCGGGGATATTTGTGGTGTTTGTGTTCGTGCCCGAAAAACGGTAACTTTCCAATATCCTAAAATGGGTTTTAAAAACCCTTATGCCAGGGAATACCTTGGGAAATTAGTTGTTGCGGATATTGGCATTCCACCCGTTTGTGCAGATGATAATCAATGGATTGAATTAAAACGAAGAAAAGGTGAATTTTTTAAGTCGAACAGGAGTAACTTACCTAACAATACAGAAGGGCAAAAATTATGAGTGAGGGGACTTATCGTGCTTTTATTGCTATAGAACTTCCTTCCGAAGTAAGGGAGGTAATCTGGAATAGTGCAAAGCCCGCTTCCGGCATGCTCAAATCTTTAGTGAAGTGGGTTCCATCTGAAAATATACATTTGACCTTACGATTTTTAGGGGAAATAACGCTAAATACGAGCGATAAATTAAGAGAGAGTTTGCGACAAATAGCCATCCAATTCCATCCTTTAAAACTTAAATTAGGTATTCCAGGGGTTTTCCCTTCATGGAAAGAGCCAAGGGTTTTGTGGGTAGGTTTAGATATTATAGAAGGAGATATAAACTTCATACAGACTACGATAGAACAGCAGGCACAAATGGCTGGTTTAAGTCAAGAAAAACAAAAATTTCATCCACACATTACAGTAGGTAGGGTCAAAACACCTTCTCCATTTATTTCCAACACATGGAAAAATGTTAAAATACAACAGGTGCCCGAATTTGTTGTGAATAAAATTACTTTGTTCAAAAGTACACTAAATCCGGGTGGCGCTATTTACGATATTGTAGATACTTTTCAATTTAAAGAAAAGGGATAGAACTTGTTTATCCGTGATTTTTTATATACCTTATTTACGCTGTACATGCTCGGAATTTTAGCGGTATGGTTAGGTCCCTATATTGATTTTGACCTGAGGCAACGGAAATGGAGCCTATGGGTAGTTAAAATTGTGGACCCCCTTCTTCAAGTTATAAGAAAAAACTTACCTTATATAGGACCTTTCAACTGGGCTCCTATTATTGCATTACTAATTGTCTGGTTAATGAGAAAAATTATTGTCGGAATTTAATCTATATTTCATAAAAAAACTTGCATTCCCTTTGTTAATTATGGTAAAAAGTCAAGATTTATATTCGGGCATATTTATAAATAAAAAATGAAATAAAATATAAAAAAGAAAAGAACCGAAGGAGAAAAACAATGGATTTACAATCATGGTTTACTGAAAAGCAAATTTCATGCGGGAAAATTTATAGGAATTTGAGTGTTCCGGAACTTTATGAAATCTCATTAGAAAAAGGTGAAGGGAAGTTAGGTGCTAATGGAACGCTATTAGTCAGG
Organism: Candidatus Hydrogenedens sp.; assembly: GCA_035378955.1. Lineage (NCBI taxonomy): Bacteria > Pseudomonadati > Candidatus Hydrogenedentota > Candidatus Hydrogenedentia > Candidatus Hydrogenedentales > Candidatus Hydrogenedentaceae > Candidatus Hydrogenedens > Candidatus Hydrogenedens sp. The sequence goes on from DAOSUS010000014.1 coordinate 16,160, forward strand.
ACAGGTAAACGAACGGGTAGGTCCCCTGAAGACCGTTTTGTCGTTCAAGACGAATTTTCAAAGGATGCAGTAGATTGGAACAAGGTAAATCTACCTACAACGGAGGATGTCTATAATCATATATATGATAGAATACGCGGTTTTTTGAAGGGTAAAGATGTATATGTATTCGATGGGTTTGTAGGGGCTGATGAAAACTATCGTATAAAAGTGCGGGTAGTGGCAGAAAAAGCATGGCATGCTTTATTTGCACGAATATTGTTCTTAAGACCTACACCGGAACAGCTGGAACATTTTGGAGAACCGGATTTTTGTGTCTTTGCTTGTGGCGGATTGAAATTAGAAGGGGAGAAGGATAAAGTTAAGACGGATACAGCCATTATTCTTAACCTTAAAGAGAGAAATATCTTAATTTGTGGTTCGGATTATGGTGGTGAAATAAAGAAAAGTATTTTTACTGTAATGAATTTTATTATGCCGGAACGAAATGTGATGCCCATGCATTGTTCGGCTAATGTAGGTAAAGATGGCGACAGTGCTATTTTCTTTGGTCTTTCCGGAACAGGGAAAACAATACTTTCAGCAGACCCTGAAAGATATCTTATCGGGGATGATGAACATGGCTGGAGCGAAGACGGTATCTTTAATTTTGAAGGGGGTTGTTATGCAAAGATAATTAAATTAAGAAAAGAATCAGAGCCGTTAATTTATAGTGCTATTCGGTTCGGTTCTATTGCGGAAAATGTTGTGTATGACCCTTCAACACGAGAGATTGACTTCGATGACGGTAGTATCACAGAAAATATCCGAACAACATATCCTGTAGAATTTATTCCGAATGTAGTGCTTAGTGGAAAAGCTGGACATCCCAAAAATATATTCCTTTTGACGGCAGATGCTTTTGGAATTTTACCCCCGGTAGCCAAATTAACCCCTGAAGGGGCTATGTATCATTTTCTTTCCGGTTATACGGCAAAACTTGCAGGAACAGAAGTAGGTGTTGTTGAACCCCAGGCAACTTTCTCTACCTGTTTTGGTGCTCCATTTATGATTCGTAGTCCGTGGGTGTATGCTCGTTTGCTGGCGGAGAAAATGAAAAGACACAGTGCGGATTGCTGGTTGATTAATACGGGCTGGTCTGGCGGTCCTTATGGCGTTGGGAAACGAATGTCTATCGAATTAACGCGTTCTATTCTATCCGCCGTGTTAGAGGGTAAACTAAAAAATGCTAAATTCGTAAAACTGGAAAAATTGAATTTATTGGTACCTGAAGCCATAGAAGGTTTGGAAGACCAGCGTGTGTTAATTCCTGAGCATACATGGGCGGATAAATCTGCATACCAGCAAAAAATGGAACATCTTGTTGGCTTATTTATAAAAAATTTCGAACGGTTTAAGGCTCAGGCAGAACATGCGGTGTTAGAAGCAGGTCCCAAATTATAATAGGCTATTTTATTAATAGATAATATTTGGAGTACACTATTTGAAAAATAGTGTACTCTTTTTTTATTGTTTATTTCATCTATTGAAAACAGTTATAAGGAGCAAAAAAATGCAAAAATCCTTTTATTTTATATCGTTTATTTGCTTGATGGGTGTGTTTTATGCAAATATTTTTGCAGAGACGGCGCCTGTTGCCTCTATACAGGAAGGTGTTTTTATCAAGGAATGGCTTGTTTGTGGACCTTTCCCCAATCCATTGAAGGAAGGCGTAGTGGAATTCCGTCATGATGAAACTACTTTAGGGTTTTATATTGATTATCTGGCTAAAGCGGGTGGAGAGAGTAATATTATTCCTGAAGAAGGTATGTCTATTGACCCGGGAGATGGTATCACACGGGCATGGAAAAAATATACATCCTCTGAGGATTATATAAATTTTAATAAGGTGTTTGATGATAATCAAGGAGGCAAAGTGGCTTATGCCTTTTGTTATTTAAAGAGTGATACGGATAAAGAAGTTGTTTTAGGAATAGGTAGTAATGATGGTGTTCGAGTTTGGCTGAATGGGGAACTTATCTGGGATAATCATTGCCCAAGAGGTGCTATGATAGACGAAGATTGTTTCAATATATCACTGAAAACGGGATTAAATCCCCTTTTAATAAAAGTAGACCAGGGTTTTGGAAATTGGGGTTTTTATGCTCGTGTTGTAAATCGGGAAGAAGTACTTAAAAAATTGAAAGAACTTCCTGATTTGAGAGGAGATATTACATATACAGTAGAGAATAATTCTTTGCGTTCATGGATGGCTCGTCATTCTAAATATCGTTTGTTGGAACCACCCGTTCAATACACTTTGCAGCTTTTGAATGCTAATAACGAAGTTCTACAAACAGCTTCTGCAAATCTGGGGCAATCCGTAACTTTCTCTCTTGAAGGACTTGCTGAAGGTCCTTATCGAATAGAAGGAAAATTTACAATTCCAGATGGAATAACTATGGAGAAACAAAGTTTCTATTATCATGGGAAACCTACTGTAATTGTAAACTTGGGAGAATTTTATGAAAAATTGCCTAATAAGAGAATAGAACTTCTGTTTGACAGTAATCAGGATAAACTAAAAGATAGTGAAATTCTAAAAAGTTCTGAGTATATGCCTGTGTTAGAACCCGTATCAGGTGGAATACAGGAATTAGGTGGAGGTAAATATGCAATTTTGAGAACAGATTTATCACCATTATGGATACGCATTTTATTGCCTGCACCGGGTTTGGGATATGAATGGTATATGCTAAACGATAGTGGATATAAATTTGAGAGTAAAGAGGTTCAGGAAATTGATGCTTTAAGCGAAGTTGAGAAAAATTTAAGAAGCCGACTTTCCAATGTATTAGAGTCTGGTAATTTCCCCAATTCGGAATGGTTGTTTCAGTCCTATAGCCAGAGACTTATGTTAACTCCGATACGACAGGCAAAAGGAGAAGTTTCACCCGAAGAACGGTTGAAAAAAATACATCGTCTTTCTTCACTTAAAGCAAAAATTGCTGAAAATGATTCTATGGCGGTATGGTTTTCTCCTGCAATAGAAAAGGTAGGTAAAGAGGAACCTGTTCCCGATTGTTCTCTGGAATATTTCCCATTGGATATTGCCCGTAATGAATATGAAGCATTTCAGGTTGTAATCAGTCCTAAAGGAACTATTTCATCACTAAAAGTGAATATTTCAGAAGGTAAGACTAAAGATGGTTACACATTGCCTGCTGAACAGTTTAAGGTTTTTGAGGTAAATTATGTTCCCATCCATACTGTATCCGATTATTATGGTGACTTAAAAGAATACCCCGACCCTATAGTTCCAGTGAAAGATGCCGTAAATGTTTCTTCGGGAGGAAATATTGTGCTATGGGTTCGTTTATATGTAGGAAAAGGACAGCCCCCGGGTATTTATGAAGGAAAGATACAAATAAATTCGGTTGGATTAAATTTAGAAGTCCCGTATAAGGTACAGATTTTTAATTATGTGCTCCCACCCTATACAAGCACAGAAACCGCCTACGGGGTTTCACCGGATTACTCCTGGCACGGACCTTTAACGGATGACCAGAAAAAAGAAGTTTTTGATTTGTACATGAAGACCTGTATGGAATATCGGATTTCCCCATATACTCCCCATGCTTTTGCACCTATAAAATGGACATTTGAAGGGACACCGCCAGAAGCCGTATTAGATTTTACGGAATTTGATAAAGCAATGGAAAAATATTTAAATCAATACAATTTCAACGCCTTTAATGTAGGAGGCTTACCTTCAGAACTCAATGGAGAACCAAGATATTCGAAAGAATATAATAGATTATTTACTTCCATTTACAGTCAGGTGCAGGAACATCTCCGTGAAAAAGGTTGGCTACATAAAGCATATTGGTATTGGGTTGATGAACCTCCTCCTACGGATTATCCCGAAGTTAAAAAAGGAATGGAACTGTTGCAATCTGCGTGCCCGGATATACGCAGGCTTTTGACCTGTAATCAGGAACCGGCACCTGTCCCTTATTTCTGGGGTGTGGTTAATCTCTGGGTGCCTATATTTAATATGTATGAAGAAACACGAGCCCAATGGAGGCAGAGTTTAGGAGAGTCGGTGTGGTGGTATGTATGCACAGCCCCGAGGGCTCCGTATGCGAATAATTTTGTTGACCATCCGGCCATAAATCATCGAATTCGTTTCTGGCAGATGGATAAATATCATTTAGATGGTGATTTGTTCTGGTCCATTACCTATTGGTTACAAAATCCGTGGGAAGAAGCAATGTCCATAGGAACAGATGGTCAAAGATGGGGTAATGGTGATGGACGTATGTTATATCCTCCAAGGAGGGAAAAACCCACAGAACCTATTATAGAACCCCCTGTGCCTTCTATCCGTTTGGAATGCTTACGCGATGGTCTGGAAGACAGAGAATCTTTGTTAGTGCTGGAACGCGTAGATGCAAGAAAGGCTCCTATTGGAGTTTTAGCCCGTAAAGAAAGGGCAGAGGCTTTAAATAAACTTTCTTCTTCTATAAAAGTTTATGAACAAAATCCGCTCCTTTTTTATTATTACAGAACAAAAATTATGAATCTTGTAGCACGAATTCTTCAAGGAGGTTCGTAGTATAATAGAGGAAGAAATGTATATTTTGTAGTAAAAGGTAGTATATATGAATGATACAGCAATTGTATTCCGTGAGGAAGGTATCTTTCATGATACGGGACCCTATCATCCAGAAAGCCCGGCAAGATTAGAAGCCATACTGGATGCGTTTAATCGGCATAAAATAGACCCTCCCTTTCTGGAAATAGAACCGGCTACTCGTGAAGACCTGTTGCGGATTCATACCGTGCAGCATGTAGATACGATTGAAAAAACATGCAAAAATAATTTAGATTATCCTGACCCGGATACAGTTATGGGAGAATCGTCATGGGATGCAGCACTATTAGCTGCTGGAGGTGCTATATCTGCGTGTAAGGCAGTTCTGGAAGGTAAATACAAAAGTGTCTTTGAAATAATGAGGCCACCGGGACACCATGCCGAACCCAATCGGGCGATGGGCTTTTGTTTATTTAATAATATAGCAATAGCCGGAAAATGGTTAACAGATGTGGCAGGATTGAAACGGGTTGCTATCTTTGATTTTGATGTTCATCATGGAAATGGGACACAAAAGGCTTTTTATAATGATGATAAGGTTTACTATATAAGTATTCATCAATTCCCTCATTATCCCGGAACGGGTTTCCCGGAGGAAAGAGGTAAAAATAATACCAATTTAAATATACAAATGATGCCCGGTGTCCCAGAAGAACTATGGCATTCAGCAATTGAAAATTTAGTGCTGCCTGAATTAAAAAGATTTCAACCGGAATTTTTACTTATATCTGCAGGATTTGATGCTCATCGAAAAGACCCATTAGGAAGTCAAAACTTAGAAGAGGAGGATTTTGCAAAGATAACCCGTGCGGTAAAAGGGATTGCGGGGGGACGAATTGTATCTTTGTTAGAAGGTGGATATAATTTAGAAGCATTAGGAGAATCGTGTGTGGCGCATTATCTTGCATTAAGGGATGAGGCTTGATGTAACAACACACAGAATTTTGGTTCTGAGAAATATTGTGTTTACGGGAGAAGAGTTATAATGACCCGACGAGAAATGTTAAAAAATATTGCTGTGAGTAGTGGGATTTTTATCTATTGGAAAATACAAAATAGAGTTGCAGAAGATAAGCAGATACAAAACAATCAAGTGGATATTTCCATAGTGCATTGCAATGATAATAATTGGGTTCGTAAAAATGTTATTATAGATTCCGGTGAGTGTGGAATCCTTTTCCGTGAAGAACGAGAAAGGTTTACAGCAACAGGAAATAAAATTGAGGAAAATATTATCAAAAATATAAAGTTAAAAAATGGAACAGGAATATCTATTCAAGGTCTTACCCAAGGAAACGAGATTTGCAAGAATGAAATTTTAGAAGATGGGGAGAAAAATGAAAAGGTAGGAATTCGAATAGCAAAAACGGCTCAAAATAATTTTATCAAGAATAATAAAATAAAGGGATTTGCAAAGGATATTATGATAGACTAATAGGAATTTTATGAAACATAAATAATTTATAGATGGAGGTAATTATGGAGAATTCTCCTTCGATATTTCAGATTATCTTATGGGAATTACAAAAATTTGCGAATCAACACGACCTTAGATATTTAATCCCGTCTCTAACAATACTTATCCTTATTGGTTTGGTGATATTAAATCGGAAATGGGTTATCTCGTATTTAGGTCCTGCTATGTCAGGAATTGTGAGGGGAGTATTGCTTGCTTCTCTGTGTATTTGTGCCTTCCTTGCTGTAGGTAATTATATAGATAGTTTTGGACAATGGAGATATGGCACTTTTTTTAATGCGTATGAATTTTACCACTATTATTTGGGTTCCAAGTATGCGAAGGAAATTGGTTATACAAGACTTTATGCAGCAAGTCTGATTGCAGATGATGAGACCGACCGAAAATATTCTAACCCCCAGAATAATATCCGTAATTTGGTGAATGGCACATACATTTCAGTAGATGATGTAATAAAAAATAAAGAGCAATACAAAAGTCGTTTTTCGCCGGAACGGTGGGAAGAATGGTTAAAGGATATTCGATTTTTTAAACGCGAATTAACGACGAGCCGCTGGAACAATGTTTTGCGGGATAAAGGATATAATGCGTCTCCTATTTGGTCTATGCTGGTAGGAGGATTTTTAAGCAATCCTATTTCTACAGATAACCGAAATCACATGCTCATACTGGCTTCGTTGGATTTAATTCTTATTGGAATTACAACTCTGGTTGTATTATATGCCTTTGGTCTCCGTCCCGCTATGTTTATGCTGATATTAATTGGAACGCACTACATGATGCGATTTTCGCACATGAAAGGGGCTTATTTAAGAACCGATTTTGCCATGTGCCTTGTGCTTTCTGCATGTATGATAAAATTGAATCATTATAAATGGGCTGGAATCTTTACAGCCTATTCTGTAATTTCCCGTGTATTTCCTGCCGTTTTCCTTTTTGGTCCTGGGGCACGACTGTTCTGGGATTTGTGTAAGATGTTACGGATAGGCTATGACGAGTTAAGAATTCGATTCTATGACCGTAAACAAAGGATGGGTATCGTTGGAGGATTTATTCTATTTAATTTGGTGATTTCTTTTGTGGGTAGTTTAATTCTCAGGAGTTTTCCCTCCAGTTTGTTTGAAGGTTTTACTATTCCATGGCCACTTCCCCTCTTTATTCATCTTGTATTATTTGTCCCTGTTATTTTCTTCGGAATGCTATTGTTTTGGGCGGGACTTTGGGGGTATTTTGCCAAGAGAATGGAACGAAATTGGATAAATTATTTCATTTCTTTCACGATAACAATTGCAATTCTTTTTATTGCTTCTTTTGGTTATTATGGAGGAATGTATCAGTGGCAAGATTACGCTGATAAGATAGGAAGACATAGTCGAGATATTTCTCCATGGCGGGTTGGATATAAATATATATTTATTGCTCAATATCCGAAGAATTTAGACCTAAAAAAATCTCTAAAAGATATATCCGGGGTTATAGGCAATGCTTTACTGGGTAGACCTATTACGGACCCTACAGCCACCGTTCCTACGGATAATCAGCAAAAACCACCACTCAATCCTTCCGCTCCAAAACCTGTTGTCAAAACCGCTACTAACGAAACACTCACTTTTGCCTCCGCTATGAAGAAAATAATATCTCCATGGAAACCTTTTACACGAAGCATTATCTATAAAGAACAAGCACGAAGATGGTGGACTACAATGGCAATTGTGTTGGTTCTATGTCTGATTGCTTCGAGAAAATTGTCTCCTTATGAAAGTTTTGTATTTGGTTTTGTGCCTTGTTTCTTTTTAGTTTCTCCGACTTATTACTATTATATTATGTTAGCCGTTCCTTTGTTATTTTTCTCGCCTAAATCGGATTATATACCGCGTGCTATCGCAATAATCTGGTTGTATATATCAGCTATGGCAGGGTATTTCTTCTATACAATGTGGGAGCAGGAGTTTGCAACCTATTATTGGTTGGGATGTATGTTGTTTGTTTTATGTATATATATGTTGTTAATAGCAATGCTAAACAGTTTGCCTTGGGAATATATAAAACCTTTTGTTGATAATTTTAAGAACAAATTAATGGAAAAGATAAAAACCCATTTGATTAAAAAAGAAAAGTCCGAAGAAACTACAATTACAACAGAAGAATAAACATATCGCTCTTTACTTGATGTTACTTTTTTCAATTATTAGTCACACAAATAAAAGAAAATGCACAATATTAAAACTTATGATTTTACATTAGGGCAGTAATTATCTTCACTAATTTCGGGACAGTAGTAATAACCACCTGAGTTGAAGAATTGGATGAGACGAAGAAGTTCCGATAAATCAATTTTCCAATCCTGCGGTTTATAGTCCGAGGTATGAGGTAGACAATTATAATCTATCCCTTCTCCTGGGGCATAACCATCTTCTGAATTTGACTGACAATGATAACTTCCTGAATTAAAGAATTGAATAACACGGAGTAGTTCGCTCAAATCTATAATGCCATCATTATTTTTGTCAGCACTGTGGTAAGTTCGAATAATTTCCCCTTCGATACTTCCCTCCTGAATACCCTCACCTTCGGCAATCCCTTCTGTTATGCCCTCCTGAATACCTTCGCCTTCGATACCTTCATTACTACCTTCTTGCACTCCTTCTCCACCTTCCACTGTTCCTTCTAATGACCCTTCAGGAATACCTTCCCCCTCCGCACCTTCAGGAATGCCTTCATTACCCCCTTCTCCTTCATGACCATCAGGAAGCCCTTCCTGTGTTCCCTCAACTATACCTTCTCCTTCGACAGAACCTTCTGTTATACCTTCTGCAAGTCCTTCTCCTTCGGGGATACCTTCCCCTTCAAATATGCCATCGATACTTCCTTCACCTTCCAGACCTTCAGGATTTCCTTCCGTAGAACCTTCGATGCTTCCTTCTCCTTCAATACCTTCTGAGGAACCTTCAAAGTTTCCTTCTGGAGGGCAGGGACCTGTGGATATGCTCAGATTAACAGATGTTCCAAAAGGAACTTCAGTCCCCGCAGTTGGATTTTGACTAATCACACTATTTTCGGGAATTGTATTATCACAAATATATTCAATATCTCCAAGGGTGAGCCCACTCGATATAATCTGATTTTCAGCCTCTGTATATTCCAATCCCACAATATCGGGAACAATTACTGGACAATATCCGGAAGATAGAACCAAACTTACTTGTGTCCCAGCAGGAACCGAGGTACCTGCCTGGGGTGACTGAGAAATAACAGAACCTTGTGGAAAAGAATTGCTACATGTTTCGCTTGTTTGTCCCTGAGTTAAACCTGATGCTGTTATAGTTGATATTGCCTCTTGCAATGTTTTTCCTACGACATTAGGAACAGTTATATTCACTGTATTTCCTGATACGGATATATCATCAATGTTCCAGCCTGCATAGGTATCGCTGTAATCAGTAGGACCCATAACCCAACGAATGAGTAAAAGAGGTTGACGGTCTGCGATAGAGGAAATGTTATAAGTTTTCAATGACCAGGAATTTTCTTGTATTGTTCCCCCAGTGTGGTTCCAGATGGTAGTCCATGTTGTTCCGTTTGTACTCACATCTATCCGTGCATGGTCATAAGTAGACGATTCAATTCCTAACCAGCGATAAAAAGATAAGGTCACATTTTGAATATTAGAACAATCTATGGGATTGGATGTTAAAGTTTCCTCATTCATATCATTTTCATAAGTGCCGTTCAAGTTATAGCCATATACATATTGCCCTGTGTATCCTGAAGATGGGTCTCCACCGATACCTGCAGGAATACCGAAAGCCCAGTTTCCCGTTTTGTCCCATCCGGGGTCGCTATTTAGTGAAAAAGAAATGGGTGCTGGGTATGCTTTTTTGAGTTTAACATTAAAACTCTGGCTATTCTGTGTAGAAGTATTCGTTATTGTAAAAGTTTTTGTATATGTTCCCGATGGGGTGGGTCGTTGGGCGACAGTTAATTGAATGGTTACATTTTCGCCCGGAGTTAGCGTTCCCGATGATGGATTTAACGCAAGACTTCCATCGGTGGTAGATGTCCAGTTGATATTGGATTCACTGATATTTTCAAGACGGATACCAATAGACGAAGGGGAAATAAAGTTATTAGAACTTAGATAAAACAACAAATCCTGTTGGGGTTGTATTAGCAATGTATCAGAAGGTGTTCCATATTCAATGTAATCTGCCCCGTAACCTATTTGAGCAGTTCCGTATTCAATATACCCATAACCGTTTTCACCCCAGTAAGTTCCCCAGGAGTTTCGAATAATGAAGGCACCGCTCCCGTAGTTATCGTCCCAACCGACAATTACTATCATGTGGTTCGGAGTATCTTTTGATTCAGTTTTGTCGTTGTATAAACCACCTTTATAAGCAAGAAATGATTCCTTTGCCTCCATAGATGCAACAATAGGTCCATAGCGATATATGGCAGTTTTAAGGGCATCTAAAGAGGGTATTCCTAACATAGGTCCTACATAGTGCCAATCGCGAATGGTGTAGTAATGCGGTTTAGGACAGCTACAACTCCCGTCATAACCAGTATAAGGATAATCTGTTTCAAGAACGGCGCCATAGCCGCCACAGGAATCGGTTCGAGTTCCTTTATGCCAATCGTGAGCGGAAATACCCCCATCACAGCCATACCAGAATAAACCCGTTGCACAATCTACTAACCATTGTTCGGATAAATCTACATTTATACCATCTTTAATCTTAATAGCACATTCGAGTGCTCCGACTGTGGCAAACGCCCAGCAGGAACCGCAGTCCCCCTGGTCGCGAATGGGGGGTAATCCGCCAGGTGTCTTATCACGCCAATCCCAACGTGAGGGCAATTTCTCCGTCGGGATAACAGGTTTCTCGGTATATTGAAGTTCATTAATGAATTGTGGGTTAGGGGGGATGTATCCTGTTAATCCCTTGAGACTTCTTTGTGTTGCTGATGTTTCACCTATCTCAAAAGTCCAGTTGTTTGCGATGGCTTCCTGTTTTAATCTTTGGATATCTTCATAAGTAAGTTGGGCATGGATAGGAAAAGTAATTATGAATAAATATATCAGAAATATATGAATGAAAATAATATTCTTCCCCGTAATGTATTTACTTCCTCTATATACTTCTTTATACTTCATATAAAAATTATACTCCATATAAGCCTTTTTTGGCATTTTTTATATCATTTGGACACATTGAAAAACTTCGATTATTTCAAAAACTTCTTCTCTATTTTTATTTATAAAAAATTAAGGAGATTATGATATAAAATTCACAAAAAGGATTGCTATTACTTATAAGACTTGCACTTGTTGGAAAAATACTGTGTTTATTTTTACCTTCGTTACAATATAAGAAAATTTTTGTCATATTTGTTGTAAAAGTCTAACAGGATTTACACACCACAGATGCGGCAATGGGGAAAATTTTTTGTATTTGTTTTAATTTGTGATTATTCGTCTCATTCATGGTTATGAACAATCTCGGAAGTGAGGATGCTTCAGCTAAGGAGGGGGTAATGATTTTTAATAAGTAGAGGCGAAGGATTTTTCGCCTCTACTTAGAGAGGGATTTTTATGAGGTATTTTGAAGGAGATTCAGTTTGTTTGTTATTGTATTTTACTTAAGAAAGTGATTTTTTGTATGTAGAGGAGATAATGTAATAAGGTTTTTGATAAAATGGTAGATATTTTTTATAAGATAAGTTAAACGAAAGGGAAAAATGAATATGAATTCAGATTTAAGGGAGTTAATTCAACCTTTTGCGAAGGTTCATGAAGATTTATATTATTTTGCTAAAAAAGCAAAGCAGGAGAGCGAGAAGGTAGCAGGCTTTTTGTGTACTTATTCGCCACAGGAATTGTTTCATGCGGGAGGGTATTTTCCTGTGCGTGTTATAGGTGAAGAAGGAGGTACTCCATTAGCAGATCAATGGCTACAGCCGTATGCCTGTAGTTTTGCTAAGGGGGTACTTAATTTAGGTTTAACGGGTGATTTTTCTTTTCTGGATTTGGTGGTGTTCAGTCATACATGCGACACAATGCAAAATTTGGCTGAAGTATGGAGAAGACGCGTAGAAGGGACTCCAATTATTGTTGTTTCTACTCCTAATTTGAATGCAGGAGAGATTGCTCTTACTTATTTAAAGCGTGAATTAACACGAGTGAAAGAAGAAGTAGAACGGATTTCGGGAAATAAGATAAGGGATGAAAAACTTTTGGAAAGTATGAAACTTTATGAACAACATAGAAATAATATGAATCGTTTGTATCAATTAAGACAGGCAAATCCCTCTTTGTTGTCAGGAACTGAAATGTTTACCATTGTCCTTTCTTCTTTTTTGATGAAGAAGGAGGAACATAATAAATTGTTGGAAAATTTAATTAAAGAGTTAGGAAGCAAATCCCCTCAAGAATTGAAAAAACCGCGTATTTTGGTTGGAGGAAGTGTGTGTCAGGCACAGGGTTTTATACAATCTATTGAAGCAGCAGGGGTTGTGGTTTCAGATGATGATTTATGTATGGGGTCAAGGTCGTATGTGCTTCCATCTGTGCCACAAGGAGAACCGATTGATATGTTGGCGCAGATGTATCTTTCGCGAATTCCCTGTCCTGCATTTCATAAACCGGGCTATGACCCTGCTGAGGTTTATATTGAGAAGGTGAGAAACGGACATATTGATGGTGTGATATTCCTTCAAACGAAATTCTGTGACCCGTATGCGTTTAATTATCCTTATCTACGGAAAAGATTGGAGCAGGAGGGAGTTCCCAGCCTTCTTCTGGAAGTGGAACAAAATCAGCCTGTTCCGGAGGCATTCCGAACACGCGTAGAAGCATTTGTAGAAACATTAAATAGATGATGAGTTATTTTTTATGAGTGAATATTTTGTAATTGGGCTTGATATAGGTTCAGCAACAGCGAAAGCGGTGCTTGTAGATAATGACGGAAAAATCTGTGCTTATGCAGTTCGCCCTACGGGAGGCAGATTGGTGCAATCTGCTGAGGATGTCAAAAGAGAAGCTTTGTCGCAAGTTGGCGTAAGAGAAGAGTTGGTTAAGGCTATAATTACTACGGGTTATGGCAGGGATATTGTTCAAAATAAAACAAAGAGTTTAACAGAAATAACCTGCCATGCTAAAGGTGCATATATAATAAAGCCAGAAATACGATTTGTGATTGACATAGGAGGTCAGGATTCGAAAGCAATTTTGCTTGAACCCGATGGACAGGTAGGTCGTTTTGAAATGAATGATAAATGTGCTGCGGGGACAGGTCGGTTTTTGGAGGTAATGGCACGGACTTTGGGTATTCATCTTGATGAGATGGGAGATATTGCGGTTCGTTCGGAGAAGTGTTCCAAGATTTCCTCTACCTGCACTGTTTTTGCGGAGAGTGAAGTAATTTCATTACTGGCTCAGGGAGAAGAAATACCATCGGTTGTATCGGGTTTATGCCGTGCCATTGCAGAACGGGTATATGGATTGGCTTCGCGGGTTGGTATTACTTCGCCGATAATGATGACCGGAGGTGTTGCAAAAAATAAGGGTGTGGTGAGTTGGTTGTCTAAAACACTAAAGCAAGAGTTAATTGTGCCAGAGGAACCGCAAATAATCGGGGCTTTAGGCGCAAGTATGATTGGTGTAGAATGGGTTAAAAAAAATAATCAAGCGGTGAACAAAGTAACACAAAACATATAAAGAAGGGATTTTGAGTATTATGAGTCAACGAGTTCCGATTCGTTCAACAGCAAAGATGAAAGAATTAATGGGCTTTTATTACATGATGGCAAAGGCTGCTGAAAATGACCCCAATCAGAAAATTGCATGGATTACGAGCGGTGGACCTGTGGAAATTCTACATGCAGGAGGAGTTATTCCTATCTATCCAGAAAATGTTGCAGCTATGGCAGGAACATTGAAAATCTCGGATGAAATTTGTGCAATAGCGGAAGAACAGGGCTTCTCTCGGGATTTATGTTCCTATGCGCGAACAGATATAGGTTCGGCATTATCCGGTAAAGGTCCTATTATGGGGACTGCCAGTCCAAAACCGGATTTTTTAGTTTGTTGTAATAATATCTGTGGTACGGTAACAAAGTGGTATGAAGAATTACAGCGGATATTTAATGTGCCTTTGATTTTTATTGATGCTCCATTTCAGTATGGGATAAAGGATAGACCTGAAGCGATAGATTATATGGAAGCTCAGTTGAGAAGGATGATAGACCAGGTTGGTGAAATTACCGGGAATCCTATATCCTGGGACAAATTGATGGAAACATTAGACCTTGCAGACCGTGCGGTGAAGTTATGGCGGGAGATTCAAGACTTATTACAGCATAAGCCTGCACCGATGAATTCGTTTGATACCTTTATTCATCTGGCTCCGATTGTAACCTTGCGCGGAACACAGGGCTGTATCGAATATTACGAAACATTAAAAGCGGAAATGTTGGAACGAATTGAACAGGGTATCGGGACATTAGAGAAAGAAGAATATCGGTTAGGCTGGGATAATTTGGCTATATGGTATAAAATAAAATTCTTATCTGAACGGTTTTCTCAGCATAATGCGGCGTTAGTTGTCTCTACTTATACACGCAGTTTCTGTTATCAAGCAGAAGATAGAGATATTTCAAATCCTCTTCGTGCCATGTCTGCTGATTATCTGGCGGGTTATATTAATCACGGGTTGGACTTCCGCGAACGGGAACTTTTTCAGATGGTAAAGGATTTTAGTTTAGATGGGTTGGTGATGCATTCTAACCGTTCCTGTCGTGCTTATTCTTTTGGACAATATGAATTAGCCCGAACTATGGAAGAGAAGTATGGTGTTCCTGTCCTTTTAATCGAAGCAGACCAGAACGATACGCGTATGTGGAGTGATGAGCAGGTTGGTAACCGTATTGACGCTTTTATGGAACGCGTTGCCAGCAAGAGGAATAAAAACATCGCATAATTAAGGGATTTTAAAGTGGGTTTTGGGATAGTTTGCAATTAAAAAGTTAGTGTAGGGTTCTTTTTCGTAAAATATCCCAGTAGGCACCACGGGCTCCATTTTTTATTGCGTTGATGAGGTAATCGTGGTTGCAGTAAGAATAACTACCCTCTTCAGTAGCAGGAAGTGAAAGAAAAACAGAGGAATGGTTTTTGACAAGGTTTTTTAAATAATCAAAAAAATCTCGGTCTAATTTGTCGGAAAGATAATAAGTAGGAAACAGTAGGTCCCTATTTTCTTCGATAGGTTTTCCGTGAATGAGGTTATTTAAGTCATAACCTTTTTGGTATAGTGATAATATGTTTTTTCCTAAATCTGTATGCGGATAAAGGCGAATACCGAATGATATACCGAGCGCCTCAGGTTGAAATTTTAGGGCGTTCTCAATAGTGAATAAGGCAGTATCTTTACTTTCAGCAGGAGAACCTAATAATAAATCAAACATAATAGAAATGTGAGTTTTACGGAGTATTTTGATAAGTCGCTGAATATCTTCGTATTTATAGGGTTTATGTAATGATTGCAATATATCGTTATGGAGAGAATCCACACCGAAGTTTATACCGACACAACCGGCTTGTTCCATCATTAATGCCAATTCTTCTGTGAAAGGCACGGGGAAACAATAGGTATACCATTGGATTTTTTTGTTAATTCCGCGTTTGATAATTTCATTACATATTTGGATAGCGTGTTCTATTGGCAGATTAAACTCGCTATCGCACCAGTGAAAGACATGAATACCTCTATCTAATAATTGCTCAATTTCAAAAATGACAGCATCCGAAGTTCGCAGTTCTATAGCGTTGTTGTTTGATGAACTTTCGACACAGTAAATACATTGCTGAGTGCAGCCATGTTTTGTCTCAATGCCAATTTGTCCACCTTCGGAAAAATATTTGTTAAGATTTGCAAAATTTCTACGAGGTTGAAAAGAAGCATATCTATTCGCAAAGTTTTTCTTGGGTGGATTCAGGATAATAATCCTATCGCTGTTTCTATAAACACATCCCGGAAATTCTGCATAGGTATTCTGGTCAATAGCTTTAATAAAGTCTGCAATTGAGTTTATACCATTTCCGATAAGACCAAAATCTGCACCGGTATAGTTCAGAATTTCACGGGGTGCAATGGAAAATCCTGCACCTCCTATAAAGATAGGGGCAATAGATAATTGTTTACATGATTTTATAACAGTGCCTATAAAATCTACATAGAAGGATTGACTTACCATCATGGCTTCGTCAATATTACGAAGGGATATGCCAATGTAATCAGGATTGGTATGGGATAGGTAATTCTTTAGTGTTTTTTTCCAATTGTCAGAAAAACATAAATCTATCCAGATGATATTATGTCCCGAGTCAGATAATACCTCTGCTATATACTCAAGCCCTACCGGTGAGATAGGAGGTTTGAGTTGATTGGGGTTAATGAGTGCTATTGTTTTTGAAAATGTGGTGGATATGAGCCTAACCTTTAAATATATTGGTCAATATTCCATGGTTCGCGGTATGTGCGTTTTATCCACTTGGATGCTTCAGGGTCATCTTTAATAGTCAGGTTTTGTGGGTCGAACACCACAGGACGAGAAAGCATAGTACTAATATTGCAAAGATGACAGAGAACGGCAGAAATATGCCCTTCCTCAGCAGGGGCGTTCGGTTTTTCTTCACCGAGAATCGTTTTGGCAAAATTGACAGCATGGGGTATTTCAATATCGCTACCGGGGTAGGTTTTAGGTTCTTTTTTCTTACCGTTCGGGAATACTTTCCAATCGCCCCGTGTAATAACCATCGTGCCTTTTTCTCCGTGAAATTCAGCGAAGGAGTCCATCCCATATTCGGACCATAGACGGAGTTCCCAAACGACAGTCAGTTCTGGATATTCGAGAATAGCCGTTTGAGTGTCAGGCCATTCTTTAATATCTTTGGTAACGAATTGTCCTCCCGAGGCAAAAACACGAGAAGGATAGTCTATATTCAAAAACCAGCGGACAATATCTAACCAATGGGCAGCCCAATTCCCTGTATCCCCTGTTCCGTAGTCAAGCATGAAATGCCAATTGTAATGAACACGATATTTGTTATAAGGTTTCATAGGAGCAGGACCTGTCCACATGTCATAATCAAGATTCTTGGGAGGGTCACTGTCAGGTACTTTGGGTAGGGGTTCACGCCAATGAATTGTTCCTGCACGGGCAAAAGCTATTTTTCCTAATTCACCGGATTGTAAAAAGGCACGGGCTTCCTGAAAATGTTTTCCGCTCCGTTGTTGAGAGCCGACTACAACTACCTGCTTAGGATTTTTTTTCATAGCTTGAAGAACAGCATAACCATCGTAAATATTGTATGAAAAAGGTTTTTCTACATATACATGCTTTCCTGCGGAAACAGCCATTGCGGATATTAGGGAATGCCAATGGTCAGGTGTAGCAACAACCACTGCATCTATATCTTTATCATCCAATACCCGACGGAAATCTTTTTCCAAAACCGATACATTGATATTCTTTGAGGCAAGTTCTTTTTTTGCCTCATTTAATTCATTTTCATCACAGTCACACAAAGTTTTGATTTCAAAATAGCCGGATTTTACAAGATTTTCTGCTACCTGAGAACCCCTTCTTCGACAGCCAATGATACCTGCACGCATTTTGGGGGATTGTGCTTTGACTTTTTGGGAAAGGCTTGCAGTGGCTAAAGCTACCGTAGATGCAGCAATAAATTGACGACGATTTATCATTTTATTTTCTCCTTATTTATTCTCATTTAGTATTGATTTTAATTCGTCAGCGACCTGTTTGGCTTTTTTTATGTCTGGCATGTCTCCGACAATAACTTCTGCAGTGAGATAATAATCATAGCCGATGACTTTTAATGTCTGTATTAAATTTTTCCAGTTCATGTCCCCATCCAATAGGCTTGGTGTAAAATTATCTAAAGTCCCGCCACCGTTATTGCGTTTGAAATTTTTGACATGGACACGGGCAATTCGGTTTCCAAGGATTTCAGCCCAATGCTCAGGGTAACCATTTATTAAGCAATTGCCCGCATCAAAATAGGCTTTGACCCATGGGGATGGGAATATATCAATAAATTGGGCAAACTCGAAGGGTCCTGTGAGGAATTTGCTCCAGACATTTTCAAGAGCAATGACAACTTGATTTGTTTCTGCAATAGGTGTTAGTTGTTGTATAGAATCCTGTGCCCATTTCCACACTTCCTTTGCAGGGACCGTAGGACGGTTCGGGTCAAAACATACATCAACAGTCCCGGGCAATACAAGTACTGTACCTGCACCTAATTGATGAGCCGCTTCTATATAAGTTTTTGTAAATTCGATGGCTTGTTTTCGTTCCTCAGTATCGGGGCTTCCAAGGGAACAACCCCAATAAAAACCCGTTGCTAATGAAGGAATTTCTAATCCTTCCGATTCTACTACTTTCCGAATGTGCTTTAAATCATCCTTTGTTGCAGTAGGGGATAGATCGCCTGCTCCATAACATAACTCAATACCGTCCCATCCCATTGCTTTGACTTCTTTCACAACGGATTCAATTTTTACTTCACCCTGAAAACCACAAACCATCCATCCATTTAATGCCATTTTCATAGCTTATATCCTTCTATAAAATATGATTTATAAAATGTGATTACCCCCTGGAGGGTATAAGTAATCATTTAATTTTAAAAATTCATTCTTTTTATTTTTCCACCACATCCTAATTTCAATGTCTTGATTAAGAATATCATTGTTTAAATAGAAATCGAGTAAATGTTGAAATACTACTTTCCCATTTTTATTTAAATCGCCCATTATGAAATCCCTTTGCAACATGTAAGAGACAATGCCAATCATTCCGCTTCCACACAGAGGGTCAAAAATTAAATCACCTTCATTAGAAAAATGTTCCAGTAAACATTGTAATAGATTAAAAGGTAATCTTGTAGGATATTTGGGCATATTAATTTTATAGTCTCGTTTAAAGTTTAATGTGGTAAGGTTAGGTTCTCCATTCTGACAATGATGGGTCGAACATCGGTTGTGGTATGTCCATTTTTCCCCCTTCGTTACCCAATAGATTTCGTAAACATTATGAGAAGGTTTTACTCTACAAACCGGAGCAAAATTATATGTCCAGTACATTTTCCCTCGTAATGTTAAACCATCAAAATTCATAATTCTATCGTGAATAATATTGCTATTATTCCAACCCGAAAAGATTAAAGCCTGCCCGTTATTTTTTAAATTGTTTTTAATGCATTCTAAAAGACTCTGAATTTTTTCCCCATATTCAAGAACTTTCCATTCTACATATCCATCAACCACATTTTTTACATTCCTATTATAGTTTCCATTTTTCCCGCTGAATTCTATTCCAAATGGTGGGTCTGTAACGATTAAATCGGCATCAACATCCTTCCAATCATTCATATCTTTGATAAAATACTTATCTAAAAGTTTTCCTAAAGAATTTTTATCTATTCGGCTAAAATTATCCCTTTCTTCTTTTATGTCAAAATCGAAAAGGCTAATATTTTTTTGTGATAGGTTTTTGTTTTCCATGTTTTATTTTAGGTATCTATGTTTGTATCCACAAGGGGATGAAGGTTTAATGTGTATACAATATCACTATTATGATGATTATAACGAAATCCTAATTCTTTTGGGTAATATGCAAAGTATTGAATACTTAAACCATGAAATATTAATAATCTTTTCTTTGAATAACTTCCCCAATCTTTATATATACCAAGTTTTTTATCAAGCAGAAATTATAAGGTTAAGAAGGAACAGCCACATCGTTTAGGAATTTCTAAAAGTAGAACAGAATTTGCAGGAATGGTGATTGTCTTTTCTTTCCATATATACTCCTTGATGTCAGTCGTTCCCTGTATTTCAGATACATTTATATATTTTACTTTAAATGAGTTATCAAGGGTTATCTTGTATTCCTGTGATGAGATATTGGTAATCAGAATTGCTTTTTCGCCAGTTTCTTTTTCTCCTCCGATTAACCATATAGGGGAGGGTTGGGTTTCAGGTTGCGGCTCTGAGTCAATGGTGGGAATACCCGTATGTAAAATGACTTTATTTTGATAAGCAGAAAATTCGCTACACAGTTTTAATGCTGTTGCAGATGGTTTAGGTCTTCCATCAGCATAGAAAATCCCATAGAACTCTTCAAAATCTGGACTCGTGTCTGTGCCTCTATAGATAAATGACATATCTACTTCTGCTTTTTGAAGTGCAATCCAGGAAGCAGTGAAATAAGATGCCGTTTTTTCCCCCGTGATTAAACTTATATCTGTATTCATTCTATCCGTATTCCATTCCGTAATATGTAATTCGCAATTTTCTATCCCTGTATTTTTCAGCAGAGACCGATAATATTTTACGATATCATAAAATTCATTTGGGTTATTACTATAAAGATGGAATGATAAAAAGTCCGGGGATATAGAATTCTCTTTTAGTGCTTCAAGAAAATGTGCAGTTTTTTCTTTATCCGATGACATTTTATAAGAAGGTACAGCAAACCCAGGTCCACCTATTTTTATATCAGGAAATTCTCTTTTCATCGCAAGGAATGTTTCAATAAAGAACCCCTGGAAATCTTCTAATCCCGCTGACCAGAAATGATTAAAATCCGGTTCATTCCATATCTCAACATACATTATAGATGTAGATTTTCTTTTTAGTGTATCTGCCATTTTCTTATAATGTCTTACTACTTCAACAGCCGCACGGGTGAGATTACTTCTCTCTTGAGGATTCCCTGGAATTCGGACATTATTATAGGAATCGCCGACCCTTAAATAAACCATGCACCCTGTCTGAATAATCTTTTCAAAAATCTCATCGCTGGCAGAAAAATTATAAGAGGAAGGGTTTTCTGGAGGGGCATTAATATTGGGATATATCTGACTTAAATCAAAAGGTCCATAAAAATCATGTGTTCGAACCGCATTAATTCCATAAGTTTGATATTGTTCTGTCAGGTCAGCATTCCCCTGTTCACCAGAAGGTGTAGGTCCTGCATTTACGCCAAGAAGGGGTTTTATAGTGCCTATTTTTTCACTGATAGAGATTGTTAATTCATCAATAGTTAAAGATACAGGAGTATAGTTGTCAGAATTTTTAAATTTCCTACCTTCTTTAAATTCCCTCCCTTCCTGCCATATCGGTTTTTTCTTTATCGGGTATTTAGGCAAAAACGCTTTGGGAGGTTGACCAAATAAATTAAACGGAAGAAATATAGTGATAGATAGTAATAATATAATTAGTTTCTTCATAAACTTTAAGTATTTCATAAACCACACCCTATTAATTTTATACCTTGTTACTTAATTTCATTTCAATTTATTATACTATTCAAAAATAGTTTAATCATTATATTTTTATGAAAATTTTTTATGAATTTTTCTTGGGAGGTAAAGGGAAGAAAGCACTGGTTTTCTTTTTATATGCTTCAAAGTTGGGATTTCCCTCATATTTCTTTTCTAACATCGGAATGCCTGAGACTTTTAAAATTAGAAAAGTAATGGTGAGAGGTCCAATTAAACTCAAAAAATTGGAATAGGCAGAAAGTGAGATTAACCATATACCCCACCATAAAGTTACCTCGCCGAAATAATTAGGATGACGCGTATACCGCCACAAACCGTTCTGTATGATTTTGCCCTTATTATTTGAATTCTTAACAAACTTTGCCAGTTGTGCGTCTCCTATCGTTTCAAAAAGGAAACCGAAAATCCATACTACCGTGCCCAATATGTCTAAATAATTAAAAGGAGAACCAACATCTTTTTTATTAATAATAAGAACTGGCAAAATAATCAAATACAGGAAAAAACCTTGCAAAAGATATACTTGCACATACGAACGAAGATAAAACCATTTCCCCCATTCTTGTCGCCACTTTGCATACCGATAATCTTCTGTTTTTCCACGGTTACGTGTGTGAATATAGCAGGCAAGACGCAAACCCCAGATACTAATCAATGCCCCTGCCAAAATGCCACGCATACTTTTTGTCTGTCCAAGAAAAAAAAGAAGTCCAAGCCAAAATAATAAAACCCAGACCCCACGCTACATCAGCCACATCGTTTCTTTTCTTCACTAAAGATAACATGTACCACAAGGTCATGTAAAAGTAGAGTATAAGAGCAAGATTTAAGAAATACTTCATAATACTTTACCGGCTATAAAATAAGTTATGGTAGAAACTAAAGCCCCAAGTGTAGCACCCCATGTAAGGTCTACTATCGTTATCAGAAGTGGCCAGTCTTTGATTGTTGCAAGGTTGGTAAGGTCGTAGGTAGCATAGGAGATAAATCCGAAAAGGGCACCGAGGAGTAACGCAGATATCCACGAACTTTTATTAACTGCGGGTACTATAACAAAGATTACCAGCCCAACGATAAATAGAAGATAGAAAAGAATTGCTGCTACCCAATTTATATTTGATGTCATCAAGAAGCCAATCTGATTTTTGTAAAAATTTTTTGCTACCCATCCAAGCCAGACCATATCAATAGCAAAAAAGACTGGTAAAGCAATGGCGTAAAGTTTTATGAACATAATTGTTTCTCCTTTTTCTTAATGTTAATAAATGCGATTATTCCTACAAATACCAATAGGCAAAAAACCGCTGTCCCTATGACAGTCGGGTATTTTCCATCAAAGCCACCTGCCGAAAGATGTTTGAAAAGAATAGCAGCATAAGCCCAGATAAGCACGAGCCCGTAAGGGATAAATCGGTCGCGAAGCATCCACCACGAACCAATTATTGCCCCAACCAAGAGCACAACCACGGTCCAGAAACTTTCTGAAAGGCCAAATCTGTTCCAGCCGATACTGACCAGAAAGACGGTGATATTAGCAATTGTTGCCACGGTAATCCAGCCAAAATATATGCTAAAAGGCAAATGCACCAACCATTGTTCCTTTTGTGTGAGATTGCTTACCCGTAAAATATCGGCAATACGAGTCAGCGTAAACAGCAATCCAGCCATGATGATGACTGAAAGCCAGATTAAGTTATAATGCCAGGCAAATATCCATGAAATATTCAAAAAAGCATTTGCGATAAACCAGCGGTTTATTCGTATCACTAATTCTTCTTTTCCACTCCATAACTGATATATCACATATATTAATAGTAGGAGGTAAATCAAACCCCAGATAGAGAAGGCATATCCTGCAGGAGTAAATAAATTTGGATATTTGGCGGATATTTCTCCAATGTCTTTTCCCCCAAGACGAAGCAGTTCCGCCAAATAATTGATTGCAACCATAACACCATATACCCCAAGCGTCAAAAGTTTTAATAATTTTATATTCATAGGTTTATTTCTCTAAATTATCAAATATAATCCCAATCCCGTTTATTATTTTTACGACTGTTTGAAAGCGTTATTTTGTTGATTACATTATTTTTAATCTGGCTCTGCTTTGTATAAGGAAAAACATCTTTTCCCGCCAACTTGTATTGTGTTAATCCCTTCTTAACTCTCATCTGTTTTATCTTATTCCTGATAGTTTCGTTATTCTTTTGACTTTTAAAATTAGGGATTTATTATGAACACTTGTATAACTCTTTACGAATATGATAACAAAAAAAGGGAAACAATTCAGTTAAAAATTAGGGAAGCTTATTTTCGTCATAAAAAGAATTTCGAAGCGATACCTTTTTGTTTTTATCGAGACTGGGAGAAGAGGGGAAAATTAGAAAAAACTTACATTCTTCGCTTATTAAAGTAACCGATGCAAATTTTTTAAATGCAAACTTGCAACAGGAAAAGAAATATTTTTCGCAATCTCCGTGATGGTTTAAAAGCAATATTTTTTCTACATGGCAGAGGGTATTTGAAAAAATCCGAACTGATTTTGCGCGCGATTGGCTCGGCGGGCGGAATTTCCCCCGAACCCCCCCTTCCGCCCGCCTCGCCCTGAAGCGGAAGCGGAAAGGACGATTTCAAGTTTTTCGCGGGCGATAGCCCGCAAGGAAAATCATAACTGATTTTCCTCTTTGGCGGCAAATTCCTTTATTCTTCTTCAAAATAATCAGAATCAATCTTTTTAATATCGTAGCTAGTTACTTTGGATACTCCGACATCATTTTCTATCATTAATTGAGCAAGAGTTTCACCATCAATCAAGATAACTTTATGCGGAATTGTTTTTACATAATCTAATGCATCCCTAGTAAAACTTGAAGTAGTTATAAAAACTCCTTTATTAGCTTTTTGCCCTGCAAGACTTCCAACAAAATTTCTCACTTCCTTAGAGCCAACAACATTCTCCCATCTTTTTGCTTGAATATAAATAATATCTAAACCGAGTTTATCCTCTTTAATAATTCCATCTATACCTCCATCGCCACTTTTGCCAATCGCTTTTCCGGCGTCTTTTAACGAACCACCATAACCCATTTTTATTAGAAGTTCCACTACTAATTTTTCAAAGAAACGCGGTGATGATTTTTTAACAAGATTCAACAATTCAGAAGCTAAATCTTTTTTGATTCTCTGATAGCCATACTCCAAAAGCTCTTGCGGTGTTTGTGTTAAGTTTTCTTCTTCCTTTTCTTCTTCACCTTTTTCTTTACGGAGGTTTCTAAATTCAATAAATTGAGGGAATTGTTCTAAAAACTTTACATTGATTTCTTTAGGATTCTTCTGCAAAACTTCTAGACCTAAATCGGTTATCTTAAAATAAGACCTTTTAGTTGATTCAAGTAGTCCTGCTTTTTTCAGATATGTTCTAGCCCAACCTACTCGATTATCAATTATGTATTGTTGACCATTTGGCAAAACCTCTCTTCGTTCTTCTTCACTGAGATTAAAAATATTAGCTATATGTTCAATAGATTCTCTTATTGAATGCTCTTTTTTATCTCCTGGGAATTTTAGGAGAGGAAGCATTATTGATTGATAATCTGGTATTGGCATAAGTTTATCTTCTATTATGAGTTGCAATTGAAACAATTTTAAAAATATCGTCGCCAGCCTTAAGTGCTTCTAATAATTTCTTAAACATATATGCTGTTTCTAGATTTGTCTTTTCTTGGATCATTAAAAGTTTTGCTAATAAAATTAAAAATTTTATACTATATTCGCCCCTTTTACCTAACTCTTCATATTCAGAAATCTCCTTTTGGTTTTCCTCCAAAAGACTTTCGATGCTTAAAATTTTTCTTCTTTCTTCATCGCTTTTCATGGGTTTAATCTTTGCCCACATTTGAATAAGAAAATCTAAAAATCGTTTTGTTTTTTCTTGATCGGCGTGCATTTTAATAAGAATATCAACGGCCCAGTGAATATGTTTGGGCGTTCTAATATTTGACCATTTACCTTTTTCTTTTTGTCTATATTTGATCAAAATATCATACTTACTGAGTGTTCCTTGATAAACTCCAACAATAAACCGACCGTTAACTTGTGCTACAAATAAAGGATCGTGCACTTTCCCATCCCGTTTAAAAGTCATTGATGGTAAATTATTACTTTCTATATTATTCATAGTTTTTAAATAATTTTTGCTTGTGACTTAAATTTTGCTCTAATTCCTCAAAACGCTTGATAGATAAATCTAAATATTTCTTTTCTGTGTCAATTCCTATAAATTTTCTCCCTAAGAGATAAGCAGCAATTCCAGTAGTTGAACTGCCGGTAAACGGATCTAAAATTAAATCGTTCTTTTTAGTAGACGCAAGCACAATTCTTTTTAATAACTCTTCCGGTTTTTGCGTAGGATGTTTACCAAACTTTTTTTCTATTGATTTAGGCGTACTAATCGCCCAAACAGATCTCATTTGTGAATTTGGTTTTTTAAGAAAATCTTCTGGCCAACTCCCGTTTTTCATTAATTCATAATTGAATATATGTTTTGCATTTTTATCTTTTTTTGCCCAAATAAGCGTTTCGTGGCTTGCTGTAAAATAACGACAACTTAGATTAGGCGACGCATTTGGTTTAAACCATGCAATATCATTAAGAATATGATAACCGGCAAGTTGTAGGGCAAAACCACATTGATAAATAGAATGATATGTTCCACTAACCCAGAGGGTTCCATGAGGTTTCAAAATGCGTTTTACGGCTTTAATCCATTGAAGATGAAATTCAAAATCTTTTTCTAAGCCATTACTTTTATCCCACTCACCTTTATTAACGCTAACACGTCTTCCGGCATGAACCGTAAAACCGCCGTTGGATAGTAAATATGGAGGATCGGCAAAGACCATATCAATAGAATTTTCCGGAAGTTCAGCAAGAATATCTAAACAATTAGCATGATAGAGAATAAAATCGGGCTTTTCATAATATGGTCTAAACCCTAACTTCCCTTCTTTTGTGATATTTTTCTGTGTCGTCATTAAATTTTGCATATTTACTTTATTAACTCCTCAATATTAACACCTAACGCCTTGGCGATTTTTGCCATTACTAAAACTGATGGTTTTTTTAATAACTCCGCTTTCGATTTTCGTCAGAGTAGTATATTTGACGCCGGATTTTTTGGCAAAATCCTCCTGCGACAAGCCTTGTTTTGTCCGGTATTTCTTTATATTTTCTCCAATATTATTTTCTCTTGCCATATTTTCAATAATTTGATAGTATATTATTGTAGTATTAACAATCTCTACTTTCAATATAATGATAACAAATAAATTAAAATTAAGCAAAGAAAATAAAATAATGAAAAGCCCGCTTCTGGCCAAAATAAAGTTCGAGCCGACATTTTTCCCGGTTCTTTGGCAGTTTGCCTTTCCGCTTCCGCTTTTTGGCGAGGCGGGCGGAATGTGGGGCGGAGGGAATTCCGCCAGCTTCGCCCATTAATAAAATCGGTTCGGATTTTTTCAATATAAACTAACAACAGGAAAAGAAAGATTTCCATCAACATTCTGGGTGGTTTAAAAGCAATATTTTTTCTACATGGCGGAGAGAGAGGGATTCGAACCCTCGGTACGGTTTCCCGTACACACGCTTTCCAAGCGTGCTCCTTAAGCCACTCGGACATCTCTCCGCATGACTTGGAATGAAAAATAATCAAATGTTATTAGAGTAACTAACGGTAAGATGAAGGATATTATAATGAGTTATGAAGGTTAAATTCCAAATGGGTTTTTGTTGCACTTCTTTTTGTATTTATTCAAGGTTCTTTTATGATATTTTTAATTGTTTCCAGGAGTGTAGAGAGGATATATGGTTTTTGTATAAATCCAGTAAGTCCTTTACCAATAAATCGTTCTAAAATGTCCTTTTCGTTGTAGCCGCTGGATAAGAGAACTTTTACTTCGGGATTGATTCGGCGCAATTCGCGAAAGGTTTCTTCTCCGTCCATAATTGGCATGGTCATATCCAATAAGACCAGGGCGATTTGGTCTTTGTTTTCTATATAAATTTTGATGGCTTCTTCTCCATTTGAAGCAAGCAGAACATGAAGTCCACCAATTTCCAGCATGTTCTTTACAGTATCCCGCACTAATTTTTCGTCGTCAACAACAAGTATTTGTTTCTGTTTTATTACCTGTTCTGATTTTTCTTGTTTGAAATCAATAGACCTGGATTGGGTTGTGGTATCTTCAATGGCTGGGAAGAAAACCTTAAAAGAAGTTCCTTTCCCTATTTCTGTATAGACTTTAATGGCTCCGTTGTGGGCTCTAACAATCCCTGCAACAGCAGAGAGGCCCAAGCCCCTACCGATAAATTTTGTTGTGAAAAATGGTTCGAACATACGGTCTTTAACTTCTTTTGATATGCCTGAGCCATTATCAATGATTTCTAAGTAGATATAGGTCCCTTCTTTACAATTTTCGCCAAAGTAGGTTGTTTGCCAGTATTTCATATCACAATGCATGTGTTTAGTGACAATTGTAATGACACCGGATTTATCCCCAATGGCTTCAGCGGCATTGAGAACCAGATTAATGATTAATTGTTGTATGTGTGCGGGGTCTGCATTAATTAAGGGGAGATTTTCGTCTAAATCGAATTTAATAGCAATTTTTTTAGAGATGGATAATGTGATTAGTGTTTCAATATTTTTGATAAGTTCTGTTAAGGAAATAGGTTTAACAAAAGTTTTTCCCTTCCCTGCGTATGCTAAAAGTTGCTGGGACAAATGCGTTAGTTCTTTAGAAATACGGATAATTTCTTTTAAGTAATAATTAGCAGGTGAGTCATTTGGGATTTCCATCAATGCTAAGTCGGCATTACCAATAATTCCCACAAGTAGATTGTTGAAATCATGAGCCATTCCTCCTGCGAGAATACCGATGCTTTCCAACCGCTGTGTTTGTCGGATTTTTTCTTCCATAGCCCGTCGTTCTTTTTCTGCTTGAATTTTTTCAGTTATGTCCATTCCAGAACAGATTAACCCGTCAATTGCTCCATCAACACCATATAAAAAGGCATGTCTCAGAATAAGTACCCGTTCCTCATTCTGGGTGTTAGTAACATACACCACATCTTCAAAATCAGAGGTTGTTTGTTCTTTTATTATTTTTTCGAAATGTTTTTGCAGGGTATCTCTTTGTGAGGATTTGACGAAAGTGGAGAACCAGTTTTTCCCAATTGCAGAGTTATCACATTTCAATACGGTATAAGCGGTGTTATTCAAGTATTGAACATTCCCATCTTTATCTAAAAAGATGAACAAGGAAGGGGATAGATTAAGGAATTCTTGTAATTTGTCATGTTCTCTTTTTAGCATAGTTTCGAATTCCTTTCTCTGAGTTATATCAGAGAATAATCCAATAGCCCCTTTGAATTTGTTTGAAGCATCGTAAATTGGAGATGCGTTAACCAAAAATATCCGTTTGGATTTATCAGCACATATTAGAGTGCGTTCGTATTGCCCGGAAAGTCCTTTTATTCGGTCTGCTCTTTGCCTTTGAACATCAGGGTATTCTTCTGGTGGGATAAATTCTAAAGTTGATTTGCCAATCATTTCTTCCGGAGAGAAACCGAGAATATCTGCCATTTTCTGATTGACGAATACTGTTTTGAATTCTTCATCTACAACCCATATACCTTCATGAGCAAATTCGATAATCGTTCGGTATTTCTGTTCACTCTCCTTCAATTTATCCTGAGTTTTATTGAGTTCGGTAATATCCACATCCATACAGAAAATATATGATAAATCCTTAATTTTTACAGGTATCATAGAAGAAAGCACCTGCTTTTCCTCGCCTATCCTTGTTTTCACAGTCCATTTTTGTGGTTCTGTAGGTTTCCCTTGCTGAATAATGTCCTGAATGGTTTTATTAAAAGAATCCCACTCTTCAACCGGAAGCAGTATTTCCTTAATATTTTTTTCAATAACCTCGTTATAATAATAACCATAGAGTAGTTCGCTGGCTTTATTCCAGAAAAAAATATTTCCATCCGGGGTATATCCCTGAACCGCAGTAATTGTTGTAGTTTCAAGACAGTGTTTATATATTTCTTCTATTTGACTTACATTAGAAGAAGAGGATGAAACTTCCTGTCTTGTTAAGGATACCTTATCTTCAGAATAATTTTCGCCCTCTCTGCCTTTAGAATTTTCCTTCGACATGTTGAAACATTTATACCATATTGATAATAATTAAAACTTTTCCAATAAATACCGCCATAAGTTTCACCTGCAACTAAATTTTAACTTTAACAGTCTCAAATTTGTTCCTATATTTTTGATTTATAATATCGTGTCATAAGTTATTTATATTATTATACATAAGATAAAAAAGGAAAAGAAAATGAAAAAAGGAATGGTGTTGTTCTGTTTTTTTATGGGTTTTTGTTACATGGCAATGTGTGAAGGTTTACATGAATTTTTAATATTAGGGAGCCCTTTTAAGGCTAATGTAGTATGTAATAATGTTGAGTTGCAAAAAGGCGATACTAAACTTCAAGATGGATTTAAGTTAAAATTTAATGTAGCGGAATGGCCTAATGTGTTATTTAAATCACAATCAGAGATTTGGGACTGGTCGGAATACTGCTGGCTTGTGGTAAAGGTATATAATCCGGGGAAAGATGTGGTTCGCGTGAATGTGAGAATTGATAATGAGGGAGCAGATGGATGGAAACACTGCATTACCGGTAGTTATAACTTATCACCGAAACAAGAAAATTCTATCTCTTTTCTTCTTCCTAATTCCTCATATCCTATTACTATACCGGGAGACAAGGAGAGATTGGAGGTTTATTCCAAACATCCTTTATGGGGTATGCGTCGGGCACCGGGAAATTTTGTAGAAGCCAAAGGAGAAGAGTTTGATTTGTCTAAGATTGTTGGATTTCAGATTTTCCTGTCAAAACCTGCTTTACCGACTAATTTGATAATTCGTCAGATAAAACTTGAAAAGCAGCATGATTTGCCAGACTTCCCTTTACCTTTTGTTGATAGATTAGGGCAATATAAACATGCGGATTGGAAAGGTAAGACGCATTCGGAGGCGGAGATGGTAGAAAGAGCTAAGAAAGAAATTCAAAAGATAAAAAAGCATCCTTCCTTAGATAAAAATTTTGATATATATGGAGGATGGAAAAAAGGACCTCAGTTGAAAGCAACAGGCTGGTTTCGAACGGAATTAATAGATGGGTATTGGTGGCTGGTAACGCCAGAAGGACACTTATTTTTGTCAATCGGTGTGGATTGTATTGGGCAAAGTGAGTTAACCTTTATTACAAAACGAGAAAACTGGTTTGAATACATACCTGATGCCAATGACCCGAAATTTAAATCTTGTTTTGGGTATGCAGGTAAAGGAGGGCATTGGTTCGGTCATATTTTAGAGGAGGGGTCGTTATTTTCTTTTTATAAAGCGAATATAATTCGCCAATTTGGGGAAACATGGGAACAGCCATGGAGTGAGCAAACAACAGCGAGATTAAAGAAATGGGGATTTAATACTATAGGTTCCTGGAGTTCTGTTCATTTGTTTACAGACAAAAAAATACCTTTTATAATTATTTTAGGACCTGGGAATGTTCCAAGAATCAAAAATGCCCCGGGATATTGGGGACCTATGTATGATGTTTTTGACCCGAAATATAAGGAAATTGTAGAAAATAGTATCAGTAAAGGGGTAGAGGCTTATAAAGATAATCCATATTGTATTGGTTATTTTGTAGACAATGAATTATCATGGGATGGGATATGGGAAGGAACAATTAAAAATGATATAGACCAACCTTGTAAAAAGGAATTTGTGGAGCAATGTAAGGCTAAATATGGGTCTATTGAAAATTTAAATAAAAATTGGGAGACATCTTTTTCTAATTGGTCCGAGATAAATAAACCAGAAAAAGAAACTGATGCGTTCAAAAAAGATAAAAATGAGTATTTGACGAAATTTGCAGATACATATTTTTCGGTAATAGCCCAAGCGATAAAAAAATATGCCCCAAATCAGTTATATATGGGTTGTCGTTTTGCGGGATTTCCGCCGTCAT
The DNA here is from genome assembly GCA_035378955.1 of Candidatus Hydrogenedens sp. Classification (NCBI taxonomy): domain Bacteria; kingdom Pseudomonadati; phylum Candidatus Hydrogenedentota; class Candidatus Hydrogenedentia; order Candidatus Hydrogenedentales; family Candidatus Hydrogenedentaceae; genus Candidatus Hydrogenedens; species Candidatus Hydrogenedens sp. The sequence goes on from DAOSUS010000014.1 coordinate 47,750, forward strand.
TTGTATGGAGGTCTGCTCAGAAGTATGCCGATGTTGTTAGCATAAATATATATCGGAAGGAAGTCCCTCGTGAGCATGATTTGTTTAAGCTTGCTGAGAAACCAATAATAATAGGTGAGTTTCATTTTGGGGCATTAGACCGAGGTATGTTTCATACAGGTTTAGTTGCATGTAAAGACCAAAAAGACCGTGCAAATAAATATGAAAATTACATAAGAAGTGTAGCGACAAATCCTTTGTTTGTTGGCTGTCATTGGTTTCAATGGGCAGACCAGCCTATTACAGGCAGATATTTTGATGGAGAAAATTACAATATTGGTTTGGTAGATGTTACAAATAAACCTTATGCAGAACTGACAAAATCAGCGGAAAAAATCAATAAAGAGGCGTATCAAATACGGCTAAAAGAGAGTGGTAAGAAATTAAAATAGGGGATGGTATATTTATATAAGGAAGCAATAGCAGAAATGAATGATGGGAGTTTTTTATCTATTCTTCCGTGATAAGCACTTTTGTATTGATAGGAACGAGGTTATATAACATTATTATATCGTTATTGGTTAAACAGATACAGCCATGCGAAGCAGGGGTGCCTATGAGTTCTTCCTTATTAGTCCCATGGATGTAAATGAATCGTTTATATGAATCTACGATTTCTCCTTCATTGTTAACGCCTTTATTTTTTGTTTCTTCTAATCCATCAAGACGCAATATGCGTGTCAGAACCAGGGATTCATCTATAATCTGACTTTTATCCCATATTCCTACGGGTTCACGGTTGCGAAAGATTTGTCCCCATGGGGCATTGTCCCCGATTTTCTCCACAATTTGATGCCAACCACGAGGGGTTTGTTCTGAATCTAATTTTTCGCCGGTGCCTTTTATTGCAGTAGAACAGAGGGTTTGCCATATCACTTTGTCTTTTTCGATTACAGATAATTTTTGATTTTTAATAGAAACCCAAATTCCTCTATTATTCCCAACCACGGTTCCCCAATTATATTGATTTAATTGATTTTGTTCTCTGTCTGAAAGTCCTATGGGAGGCTGGTGTGAGGGATAGGTGTGGATAGATAAGGATTCACCTTTTGAATCGTTTTTTATAACTTTTACATTTTCTGGAGTTGTTAAGTCGTAGTGATTATTTTTTAAATTCACGGTGCAATAACCTCCATCAGGTAGGGGTTTTATAAAAAACATATCAGGTAGATTTTCTATATTTGCAGGCGAAAAATAGATTTCTTTCCAACCGGGTTTTGCAGGTTTCAGCCCAAGCACATATTCGGATAGGATGTAAATAGGGCAACTACTCCAGGCATGGCACCAACTCATATTTGTTTTCATTTCGGGTTTCCAGACCTCGAGACAGGATGTAGCATTGTTTCGGAGCATTTCTTTCCAGGAGTATTCGGTGTCGTTGGTTAATAATTTCCATCCTAATTCAGGATTTCCTTCTTTGAAACATGCCTCAATGATATATGAAGCAATGTAAACACCGCAGGCAAGCCCTTTTTGTTCTATGAATGAGAAGATATTTTTCTTTATATCTTCGTCTTTTACTAATCCAAAGAAGAGAGGTAAGGCACTGCTGTGGAGTGAATAATGTTTAGAACCCGAGGCATCTTTGTAAAGTTTCTTTTCAGGGTCGAGAAATGTTTTTTGGTAATTATCCCAGATTTTTTTTGATTTTTCTGTTAATGTAGGGTCTTCAATCCCGAGTGTTTTCTGAATTTCTAATGTTTGGACGATAGCTCCGTAATAGAACGCATTTACTACGGCGTTAGGCTTGTCTTTGGCAAAGTCATAATCAAAATTATCACGCAGGTTTTTAGGCCAGTCAATTAAGATAGGTTTTTTACCTGTAGAAGTGAGCAAAGCATCGGCGTTTTCGAATTGAGCAAAGTAATTTAAGAGATTGGGCAGGCATTCGGTTGCCATTGCTTTTAGGAATTCTATATCACCGGAATGGCGGTAGTATTCCCATAACATAAGAGGGTATTGTAGTGAATATTCGGCAAATTCCTGGATAAACCCAGATGGGGCAACAGCTAATAGACTCGGGTCAATTTTTGAAGATAGGTAAAAGTCGGTAAGAGATTTTTTCGTTAATGAGGTATCTCCTGTGAGCCACATAAAAGAGCGAGATGTAATAACTGCATCTCCCAAATATTGTCCTTTTTCACGGGATGGACAGTCCAAAAAAACTTCTTGAGAGCAAAGCCGAACACCTAATTGACAAATATTCCAGATGTCTGTTAAGTCTTTATCATTAGAATAGAAGAGAACTTTTGTGGTATCAAATGGGTAATGTCGTTCTTCTACCCAAACGGAAGTGCTTTCAGGTGCATTTTCTAATTCAATGTAGCGAAAGGCACGGTATTCATAAAAAGGCACAATATCTTCTTCACCGGATAAGATAACTTCTTCTTTATAACTGCAATTGGCACGCATTTGCCAGCGGACATTTCCATTCTCATCAAGTTCTTCTCCATGATAAACAATTATTTTTTGAGATGGGTCTCCTTTGGTCTTTATGTGAGTGTAGCCCACCACTTCTCGTCCAAAGTCAAAAAACAGATTCCCCGAAGAGGTTTTCTTGGTGAATACCGGTAGAACGGTCTTAATCTCTAAAGGTTTTGCAGATGGTTCCATGAAGAGATAGTCGTTTATTCCTAATTCGGGAGTTAGCCAGTTGGTATCATCAAAATTAAGGGATTGCCAATTTTGAGGATACTTTTGCATGTCTATATTTTCCAAAAATTGTGTTTTATACCCTGTGGTTTCTGTGGTAATAAAGGCTTCAAGAGGAAAACATCTCCAGGATGTGTCCGATACAATTTCTGTTTTTTGTCCATCGTTGTGTGTGAGGACAAGTCGAACAATAAGACCCGAACGATTATCTCCACTAACACAAACGCGGTTTACCAATCCTCTGTAATAGGTATGGATAGCAAGGATGTTCGTTCCTTTTTTAATAAATGGAGATAGGTCAAACTTAACAAATGGATAAGCAAAGGGATAACCTGTTAGAGGCCCTTCCAAAACGAGTTGTTCATTTAAATACATTTTAAAATAATCGTCGGCTGTAATCATGATTTCTGCAGATTGAATGGGTTTTTCTACTTCAAATTTTTTTCGGAAAAGAGTATGAATCTGATATGGAGTTCCCTTTATCCAGTTATCTTTTGGATTATTCATAAAATCATTGTTATGTGGAATATCCTTCATCCTCGGGTCAATGATTAGGTATGCATTTGCAAAAGGATTGGATGTCTGAGGAAAAGTAAGTAGAGGAAAGATTAATGGAAGGATGGATATAAAGTTCATAAATTTACCTTAAATATTAAAATGTCTTTTTTACAAAGGGAATAGAAACTATTTATAATATAGTATGAATAGAGGTAAAAAAGATTCAACCGAAACCAAAAGAAAGGAATGAAAGGATGATTTCTGTTTCCGGTTTTCGCAGAGGAATGGCAATTCGTTATGAAGGAGATATCTGGGTGGTTGTAGAATTCCAGCATATTACACCCGGTAATTGGCGTGCTATGTTAAAAACAAAATTAAAGAATGTAAAAACAGGAAGGACAATGGATGTAACTTTCCGTATGTCCGACGAAGTAGAAGAAGTGATGTTACTGGAACGAAAGATGCAATATCTTTACGAGTCGGAAGGTCTCCTTTATTTTATGGATTTGGAAACTTATGAACAGACCTTTATTCCCGAAGATATGTTGGGAGAGCAGAAGAAGTTTTTGAAAGAGTCTGATTTATGTTCCATTTACTTTTTAGAAGATAAACCTATTATTGCGGAAATGGCTCCATTTGTAGAATTAAAGGTCGTTTCTGCGGAACCTGCTGTGCGTGGGGATACCGCAACGAATGTATTAAAGTTTTGTACTCTGGAAAGTGGTGCAAAGATACAAGTCCCCCTTTTTATTAAAGAGGGTGATGTAATAAAGGTAGATACTCGAACAGGTAAATATATCGAGCGTGTATCTACTGGGTAATAACTATTGCGATAAAAATTGTTTATCCTTCTCCCATTTCTCCAAGGAACGAGTTGTGTTTTCCATCAACTACCAATACTAATTGTTGACCTTCGGTTGTAACTTTTAAGTTGTTCATATCCAAATTGTCGGGCAATACCTGTATATGGTCAATACTTTCACGAGGGATTAAGATAATCTTCATCCCTTCGTCTATTTGAACACCGCTGGACTGTTGACGGGTTAACATAATCCCTCTTCCTTCTAAGACTATCCAATCTTCAGACCAGAAGGTTACTTTCCCAACAAAAGAATAGGGCTTTTGTTCCTTAAAATTTTTTTTCATTTTTATGCGAACGATTCTATCTTTAATCATTATAAAACTCCTTCTTTTATCGTTTATTTTATCATACACCCTATTTTATTATTTTATCAAAATAAAAATTTGTCATAAAAAAATTGAAATTTGTATAAAATAGTGGTAATATTATAGTAGAAGTAAGATTTATGGTATTTATAGTTTTGTGGTTTTAGGATTATGTCAAAGGGATTAAAAAATTTAAAACAAATCAATAAAAAACATAAAGGAGAGCTGTAATGGAACTCAAGAAAGTATTATTTGTGGTAATTCTTTTTGTGTGTGTTTCTGCAATTGGTTTTGCAGAATCGTATTGGATATATTCTGCCCGCTGGGAAGGGGATAATATCCCGCCTGACGCAAAACTTCAAGTATTAGCAAAAGAAGAGGGTTCTCTGGAATATGTAGAATTTGGTGAGGATGGTATTGTTCGAAGAAGTATAATGCAATTTGGTAAGAAAGGGGTCGGATTTCCAGGTTTTACCTCGTTGAATAGAGCGTTATTAGAAAAAAATTTTGATAAAACAGAGAAGGCATTGGCGAATGATGGGAGCAAGAATTTTAAATTGCAAATGGGAGATATTTCTCTAGAATGGTCTATTGTTCAAACGAAAGGTAATGAAGGGTTAATCGAAGCGAAGTGCTTTTTGAAAGACAAACTTTTGTATGTAGAGCAGAGAAAAGAGATTTATTCGGAAAAGGGTGTTCGTCCTGCTTTAATTCGCTGGGATTATCAGCAGGATGGGAAATCCGGGGTGATTGTGCAGGTGTTTGAACCCTGTGCAGGTATGAAATCAGCAAACACAGAATATATCGTTACGGGTGGAGAAGAAGAGGTAATCAGGGTAGATGCCAAAGGAGATTTAGGTAAAGCAGTAGAGACTCAACCGGTACAATTTACTGCCCCTATGAAAGGGGTAAATTTGAGTTTTGATTCGGGCTGGTGGCCCAATGGTAAAGGTGAAGGTGGATTTGAGGAAAATCCAGGAGGTTTTCCGGTGCAAGTGCGTATTCGTGCTGCGGGAGTTGCTAATTATCAGGCAGATGTTCAAGGCTTTTTCCATTTAAGCCCACCATGGCTGAAAGCAGGTAATGCCAGTGGTTTCTGGGGTTATGATTTTGGAGCGGAATTGCTTATGAAAGCGGGGTTCGATATAGGACTTATTCCCCCATTTACAGTAGATATTCCTTATATCCCTGATGTGAACTTTCGGACGACGGCTTATGATTATTTTAACAGTTTTTTGTTAGATACAGTCTCGACTATTCAGGATAGTACACCTAAAACGCATCTGTTCGATGTTAACCTTGTTGATGTAATACTGAACTTAGTAGGTGTTTCCTTACCGAGCTGGTTAAAATGGATTCCTTTCGAAGCCGGAGCAGGTGTGGATGTTTCAGCGGATGCTAATGGTTCACTGGAGTGTGACACGATAAGTTTACAGGAAGGTCTATTATTCTGGGAGGAAGGGCAATCGGTACCCGTACAAGTAGGAGAAGATGGTTATCGCTCCGTGATGAATTATAATGAAATTTGCAATCTTATTCTAACAGTTAAATTTTATCTAAATGTTTATATTAGTATTTTTGGAGGTCGGTGGGATTTGCCTATAATGACAATACCTTGGTCGCCATTTAACGGACCTTTGGATTTAGAGTTCCGTCCTTGTGAGGTGAATTTTACCTCCGGTCCACCTTCTCAGCCTGCGACAGATTGGTTTACAGAAGATTTTGTTGTTGATAATGATTTAGATAATCTTAGGCTACTTTTAACACCTGCAAATAATGCAAATGGTTATTTTGCATGCACTACCCCAGGAGTTACGGGATATCCGGTGGATTCAATCCTTTCGACGGTTGTTAACTTAGGCGATGATGCTTATGTTGAGGTGCCTTTGCAAGATGGAAAACAAGTCGTTCTTTATGGAGTTGCTTATGACCGTGTTTTTATTGGAAGTAATGGTTATCTGACTTTTACAGAAGGTGATACCCAAAATAAAGAATCGTCTGAAAATCACTTCCGTATTCCTCGTGTCTCTGGACTATTTGATAATTTAAAACCGAACGAAGGTGGGCAAATCTGGTGGAAACAGTTAGATGACCGATTTGTTGTTACCTATGACCAGGTTAAGATTGATGGTAATTTTACAAATGATACAGCCAGTTTCCAGATAGAGATGTTCTTTGATGGTCGGATTGCCATTACATGGCTAAACATTGAAGCCTATGACGGGTTGGCAGGCATTTCTGCAGGGAAAGGTGTTCCTGAAGGATTTAAGGAAAGTGATTTGTCTCGTTATGCTCCATGTATTGAACCGGAAGGAACAATAGAAGGATTACCTGAAGGTAATTTAGAAGGAGAAGGTTCTGCAGAAGGTTCAACGGAAGGTTCCAATGAAGGAGTTGTGGAAGGTGAAGGAGAAATTCCGGAAGGCTGTCCGAAACCATGTGCTATTACCTCATGTGGGGATACGGCAGTTCAGGGAAATGCCCGTAATGCATGGGAATCTTATTGCACAATGACAGGTATTAATTCTATTTCTACAGATTTCGATGGTAATCAAATGGTAGAATCAGCTCAATTACAACTTCTGGATATTATATTGTCTAACCCGGGTGTTCAAAACCGTTGTTGCGTATTATCTGCATGGCAGAGCAATTATGCTTTATTTACAAACATTATTGATACTGCAGTATCACAGGGAAAAATTCCTCAAAATATTTTATCTGGAATGAATGCAAATCAGTTAAAAGCATTGTTCGCAGGGATAGCTACATTAGGGGAAAGCGGAACATTATCAATGCTTTCTCAAATAGCATCACAGGTAGGAGTTTCTTTTATGGTAGGTCAAGTAGATGCCTCTGCAAGTCAGTATTTAGGTGCATATGGTGATGCGGATGGGGATAGTGTTTGTAATCTGGCAGAGTATAACGCTACTTTCAATGGTAGTGCCGAAAGTATAATAACATTTGTAGTTTCCGCTGTTGACCCCACGGCAAAAAGTAATGGGGGTGGATGTGGTGCTCCATGTTTTAGCGAGACGAATGAAGGGGAAATTCTCCCTATGTATCAATTATCGGTTATAACCGAAGGAAATACGGCTCCTGTTTCGGTTCAGGTATCCCCTGAAAGTAGCGAAGGTTTACAGCCGGGATATTACTACCTTGGGACAACAGTAACAGCACAGGCTACCTATAATTCGTCGAAGGATATATGGCAAGGCTGGACAATTAATGGACAATTTGTAGGAACTGCAAATCCTGTAACATTCAGCATTAGTCAGAATACAGTTCTGAAAGCAATGTTTTTGCCGATTGAACCCGAAGGAGTAACCGAAGGCGAGGTAAATCTTGTTGTTCCTGTTATACAGCCTTATGTTTTAGAATTGGGAACTGTGAATACAGGAGATTGTGTAGAAGGCACATTTACAGTGATGAATTCCGAATTAAGCACGGGAGCGTTAGTTGGGATGGCAGTAATAAATGCTCCCGAATTGTCTTCTGAGGTATTCCAGATTGTTTCAGAAGCAAATTACAATCTTGCGCCGGGAGAAAGTCAATCTATAGTGGTGAGGTTCTGTGCCAATGACCTTGCTTCGGGTGAGTATCTTGCTATTGTATCGTTTACAGGTGGACCTAATATGCTTGTATATCCTGTAGTAGTAACAGTGATTTCCAATGAAGAAGGAACTCCAGAAGGAATACCTGAGGGAGAAGGGACCGTAGAAGGAACTCCAGAAGGAGAAATTCATTCTCGACATAGTGCGGATATAAATATGAACTGGAAGATAGAACTCCGTGAATTATTGCGTGTAATTCAATTCTTTAATTCTTTCGGTTATCATTGTGCCGATGTTCCCACATCTACAGAAGATGGGTATGAGGTTGGAGATGGGGCAAATCACAGTTGTAATTATCATACTTCCGATTATAATCCCAAGAACTGGAAAATAGACTTCACAGAATTGTTGCGATTAATTCAGTTCTTTAATGCTGGCGGTTATCATATTGATTCATCTGGAGAAGATGGCTTTGGTGTAGGAATACGGAATTAGAAGTAAATTAAAAAAAGAAAGTGTATGATGGGGAAAGGAAACTTTCCCCATTAATTTTTATTTAGAGATAGGAGAGCGAAATATGTTGGATGTTCTTATTTTGGATGGTAAAATCGTAGATGGAAGCGGAACAAAGAAAGCATATTCCGCGGATATTGCCATTGAACGAGATAGGATTGTGGCAATAGGTAATCTGAAAGAAGCGGAGGCAAAGGAGAAAATTAATGCTCGGGGAAAAGTAGTATGTCCCGGATTTATAGACCCTCATTCGCATGCAGATATAAGTTTGCATAAAGAAAATGCGGAAGAATTACTTAAGCCTTTGATTAAGCAGGGAATAACCACTTTTGTTGGTGGAAATTGTGGTATGGGGCTTTCCCCTGTATTAGAGCCTGGAAAAGAAGCCATATTTACCTACATTGAGGTTTTTTCAAGTTTTGACCCAGAAAAAGAATTTCAATGGCGGACAACAAATGAATACTTTGATTTTTTAGAGAATAAAGGCATTCCACTAAATTCTGCTATTTTGGTGCCGCATGGTTTGTTAAGATTACATGGGGTTGGGACAGAAAACCGATATGCTACAGATGAAGAGATACAAAAGATGGCAAGGGCTTTGGAAGTATCTTTAGATGCAGGGGGTATTGGAATGTCCACAGGACTGCAATATTATCCGGGTAGTCAGAGCGATACGCGGGAATTGATTGAACTTGGAAAAGTCTTAAAAAAATACGATGGAATTTTTACCAGTCATTTGCGGAGTTATAGCAATACTTTAGATAAGGCCATTGATGAAGTTGTTGAAGTGGCAGGGAAGAATCAAATTCGGGCGCAAGTTTCGCATTTATTCTGGGTGCCTGATATGGGAGTAATGGGTCCCTTTGTTCGTTCATTAATTCGTATGATGGCAAGTTTAGCCCAGTGGATTCCTATCCCTATACCCTTAGGAAAACCCATAGAGAAAGCCATTGAAAGGATTGTAGGAAATCAAGAAAAAGGAGTGAATGTAAGTGTGGATGTTATGCCAACAACAACCGGTTTTACTCATCTTTTAGCGTTTTTCCCACCGTGGGCATTGGAAGGGGATAGAACGCAGGTTTTAAATCGGTTGAAGGATTATGAATTAAGAAAGAAGATGTTAAATAGTATCGAACATGGCAAAATGGAATGGCCTCATACGGGTCCCGATTCGTGGACATTAAATTTATTCCGCCTTATGGGTTGGGAATGTGCTCATATTATGGCAGTGCAATCTGAAAAAAATAAACGATACGAAGGAATGAATCTTATAGAAATTGCAAGAGAACGGAAACAACATCCCTTTGATACTGCCTGTGATTTATTGCTTGAAGAAGAAGGGCATGTCCTTGTGTTTGAAAGCATTGCAGAACCGGATGATTTGTTGACGGAACGAACAACCTTCCCTTCAATGGCACATCCGAAGGTAATGATCTCCACAGATGCCATACTGATGGGTTTTGGTATGCCATCGCCTTTGTTCTATGGCTGTTATCCACGGTATTTACGCCGCTATTGTAAAGAATTGAAATTGGTATCTTTAGAAATGGGCATCCGTAAATGCACATCATTATCGGCAGAACATTTTAACTTAAAACAACGAGGATTGCTAAAAGAAGGGTATTTTGCGGATGTTCTTGTGATTGATATGGATAATATAGATTCAAAGGCATGTTTCAAGTCACCGACAGAATCACCGTCCGGGGTGGATGAAGTAATTATTAACGGGAAACGGGTCGTGAAAGAGGGAGAATTCCAGAAAGGACTAAAAGCGGGTTCATTGCTACGCAATAAGAGGGGATAGTCGTTTTCTTTTATATAATTAGAAATGGTATCATCAATTCAGGAAAGCGTAAGGCGTTTATTCGAGTGTTATTAAAATCAATGAAAGGAGTGTTTCTATGAAAAAACTATTTTTCAACCAAACTTTAACAATGGGTATCTTTTTATTTCTTGTCCTTTTTTCTGTCAAAATTTTTGCGGAGGATGTATCCCCTATAACTATAACACAATTGGAAAGACCTATAATTCGGTATGAAGTAATAGTTCCTGATGTGGGTGAGTTTGTAACATTAAAATGTGATTTTCACATGCATACGGTTTTTTCAGATGGACGTGTGTGGCCTGATTTGCGAGTTGTAGAAGCCTGGGTAATGGGATTGGATGCTATTGCTATTACAGACCATATAGAAAACGATAAACGCAGGCCGTTTTTGTCAGGAGATGATAACTCTTCTTATGAATTAGCAAAAGGGACTGCAGAACGGTATGGAATTATTCTTATCAGAGGTGGGGAAATTACACGAGAGCAACCTTACGGACATTATAATGCCTTATTTTTGAAAGATGTAAATCTTGTGGATAATGAGGACCCCTTTACAGCAATTGAAAACGCAGTTAAGCAGGGTGCTTTTATTCAATGGAACCATCCGGATTGGAATTCCGCTACACGGAATCATTTCGAATTTCAGAAAAAGTTGTTAGACAAAGGATATTTGCATGGAGTTGAAATATCGAATGGTGCCGATTGGTATCCGCATGTAATAGATTGGGCATTAGAAAATAATCTAACAATGATGGGAAATAGCGACCTGCACGGATTAATTATGGGTGAATTTCATCTGGATAAATTTCAAAGACCTATGACTTTAGTTTTTGCAAAGGAAAAGACGGAACAGGGAATTCGTGAGGCTCTGGATAATAAACGGACTGTTGTATGGATAGCAGATTTAATTAATGGTAGGGAAGAATGGGTTTCCAAGTTGTTTCTTTCCTGTGTTCATTTTGGGAAAATACAAATAACCAATCCTGAAAAGAAAGAAGGTCAGATACGATTAGAAAATGTGTCGGATATTCCATGGTCAT